>JAZKZA010000063.1:0-8569 GCA_045612445.1 Eubacteriales bacterium
CTCTGCTGCTCCTGTGCGGCGTTTCTGGTACTGTCACCCTTGCTTTGGAGCTTTGAGTATTTCAGAGACTATGCATGGCTTATCGTTGTTTACGTTATCTTTTCAAACTTCCATTCCTCGGCGGCGCAGTATATACGAGCCCTTGACCGGACCAAGCTCTTTGCGGCGCAGGGCATAATCAACACGGCGCTCACTATATCGTTCAATATACTTTTCTTGGTCATACTGCCTGAGGACAGCTTCTTGAACGGTGTTCACGGATACGTGCTTTCGATAGTTATTGCAGATCTTTTGGTTGGAACGTTTTTGTTTGTATACGCCGGACTTTGGAAGGACATAAGCCACAGATACGTTGACCGCTCGTTGGCAAGGTCTATGTTGAAATACAGTCTGCCGCTCATACCGACGACCATTTTTTGGTGGATAACCAACGTGTCGGACAGATATATGCTAACCTTCTTGCTGGGCGATGAGGGAGAGTCTGTAACGGGTCTTTATACCGCCGCGTATAAGATACCGACACTGCTGACGCTCGTGACCGGAGTTTTCTCCGAGGCGTGGCAGTTTTCGGCGGTAAGAGAGGACGACCCGAACGAAAGATCGCGCTTTTATTCAACGGTTTTTGAGAGCTTTCAAGGCATCATCTTTTTTGGAGCGATCGCCGTGATCGCAACGTCTCGCTTCTTGTCAGGAATACTCTTTGCGGACGCCTATTACACGGCGTGGGAGTTTATACCTATCCTCGTTATATCAAGCGTTTTTTCAAGCTTTGTCAACTTTCTTTCAAGTGTTTACGTTGTCAAAAAGCGCAGTATGAAATCCTTTATCACGTCAATGGTAGGGGCGTTGACCAATATAACTCTTAACTTGGTCTTGATACCCACGGGGCTTGAGATCGGTGGTGGGTTCGTGCTTTTCGGCGCGGGACTCGGTGCGCAGGGAGCGGCTATCGCAACCGTTACGAGCTACCTTGTGGTGTTCTTTATCAGAGCTTTTGACGCCGGACGAATGTTGCGGTTCGATATGCATTCGGTGAAGCTGACTGTGAATAGCGCGGTGCTGATATTTTCTGCCGCTTCAATGCTTTGTTTTAGTGAAAGCCTTGCTTTGCTTATAGTAACCCAGCTCGTCTCGGTGGCGCTGATCATCTTGATCAATGCAAGACCGCTCATAAAGAGTGTAACTGCCGTTTTTAAGGCAATAAAATCGAAAAAAGATTAAAAAATATTTGAAAAAACTATTGCAAAAAGCAATAATATATGGTATAATATCCGCTGTGCCGCGTATGCGGTTAAAAAAACGGACAGTCCTCTGCATTAATGCTCAAGCACGAATGTCCCGGATAAGGAGGGCCCAAAATGGATTTCATTAAGGTTCTGACAAATGAGCAGCTCAAGGAGAATGTACCTTCTATCAAGGTTGGAGACAACGTTCGTGTTCACGGCCGCATCAAGGAAGGTTCCCGCGAAAGAATTCAGCTGTTTGAGGGCACGGTTATTGCCAAGAACGGCGGCGGTATCTCCGAGACCTTTACTGTAAGACGTGTTTCTTACGGTTGCGGAGTTGAGAAGACGTTCCCCGTCCACTCTCCCAACGTAGTAAAGGTTGAGACCACCCGTCAGGGTAAGGTCAGACGCGCTAAGCTGTACTATCTGCGTGGCAGAGTCGGTAAGGCTGCGAAGGTCAAAGAGAAGATTTGACGAAACTGAAAATAAGGTCATGGGTTTCCATGACCTTATTTTTTTTTGCCAAAAGAAGGCAAACTATAAAGCTTGAATAAGGGAAGACGGCTTCTGTCAATAATTTCAGTAACCGAAAAATTACGGGAGCCGATATGTATTATAATAAGGTGGAGATATGCGGTGTTAATACCGCAAAGCTCAAAACGCTGACCGACAGCGAAAAAAAGGAACTGCTGAAAAAATGTAAGGAGGGAGACGAGGAAGCAAGACAAACGCTTATTTACGGTAATTTAAGACTCGTTTTAAGTATAATCCAGCGATTTAACAACCGACGCGAGGAGCTTGACGACCTTTTTCAGGTCGGTTGTATCGGGCTCGTTAAAGCCGTTGATAATTTCAACACCGACCTCGACGTCAAGTTTTCGACCTATGCCGTTCCAATGATAATCGGTGAGATACGCCGATATCTGCGGGATAACAACGCTATACGGATAAGCCGATCTATGAGAGATACGGCGTACCGAGCACTCCAGGCGCGCGAGGAGTTCATGAGAGACAAGCAATGCGAGCCGACGGTCGACCAGCTTGCCGCGCTCTTGGGGGAGAAAAAGGAAAACGTCGTTCGAGCTATGGAGGCGATAGTTGAGCCGGTCTCGCTTTACGAGCCCGTTTATAGTGAGAACGGAGACTCTATTTATCTTATGGATCAGTTGAGCGATACAAACCCTTCCGACGAGGCGTGGCTTGAGAATATCGCCCTCAGAGAAGCTATGAAAAAGCTTTCGGACCGAGAGAGGACTATTATAGAGCTTCGCTTCTTTAAAAACAAGACTCAGATGGAGATAGCCTCGGAGATAGGCATATCTCAAGCGCAGGTATCCCGACTTGAAAAGGGCGCACTTGAGCGAATGAGAAAACAGATATAACAAGATACACGACCCGAGATCCGTCGGGTCGTGTATCTTGTTTTATAGCTTTCTGCCAAAAAGTATTTCTTCTTTGCTTTGGCGTCGAGGCTGTATGTCGGGGATATACTCTCTTTTGGCAAGGATAGCGTATATCAGATGGTGATCCGAATGTCCCGTCTCGACCATACCGTAATCCTCGATCTGCCAATGAGGAGAAACTATTATGTTGTCTATAGCCTGATTGGTTGCGGGGAAGGACTTCATTTCTCCGTGGTTGACTAATGCGCGGTCCGGAAAGATCCTGAACTCAAGCATATGCTCGGTGTTAAAGTCTCCCGTAATGATATAATCGTTGCTTTCCGATTGGCTTTTGACGTCGGCAAGAACACCTGCGATCTGCGCGAACTGAAGCGACCTTATAAAGCCGTCTTCGATTGAAAGATGAGTGTTGAAGTAATGAATCTGCTCATCTCCAACCTCAATGACGGCGCAACCGACAGACCTTTCTTCAACCCCCTCGGAGTATAGCTTAACTGTCTTATACTCCATTATGGGATATCTTGAAAGGATAGCGGTGCCGTATTCTCCGTCTTGATAATCCATGCAGAAGGTAAAACGATAGAAGGGATAGCCCGCAAGCTCTGCGATTGTTTGAAGCTGGTCGGTCAGATTTGAACGCTTTGTACAGATATCGACCTCTTGCAACCCAACTATATCAAGATCAAGCGCGCGGATATCCTCGGCAATTACCGATACGTCTCTGTCAACGTCAGCTCCCGCGCGAATGTTATAGGTCGCAACGCGAAGACGGTATTTGACCGGAACTTCAGGAATTATAGCCATTGACGGACTCTTTGTATGCTTCGACAAGCGGAGCAACGTCGCTCTTCGCGACCGAGGTGATGAGATAATAGAACTTTATCTTGGGCTCGGTTCCCGAGGGTCGGGCGACAACTATATCGCCGTTAGCAAGCTCAAAGTACATAACGTTCGACTGGGGAAGACCGGTCGGGGTACGCTCACCGGTCGCGGTATCGGTAAAGTAACCCTCTTTGTAATCGCCGACGCGAACAACGTTCACGCCGCCGAGCTCCGAGGGAGCGTTGCTTCTGAAGGCTTCCATAATGGAGCGGATCTTTGCCGCGCCGTCAAGACCGCGGATATAAAGCTCCTCGGTGAGCTCAAAGGAGAAGCCCATACGAGCCCAAAGGTCATCGAGAGCGTCGATCAGGGTCATGCCCTTGGATTTGTAATATGCCGCCATTTCAACGACCAGCATAGAGGCAACGACGGCGTCCTTGTCGCGAGCGTAAGTGCCCTTGAGGTATCCGTAGCTTTCCTCAAACCCGAATACGAAGCTGCCGCGACCCATCTTCTCGTGGTTCTTAATTACCTCGCCGATGAACTTAAAGCCGGTCAGAACGTTATAGAGCTTTACGTTGTGTGCGGCGCAGATCTTGCCGACAAGCTCGGTGGAAACGATGGTCTTTATGGCGTACGGCTCAGGGGGCATAGTGTTCGTGTCCTCGTATGCCGTGAGTATATAGTCAAGCAAGAGCGCTCCCATCTGGTTTCCGGTAATGCTTACGAACTCGCCGCTTGCGTTTCTCGCAACCGCACCTATGCGGTCGGCGTCGGGGTCGGTGGCAAAGACCAGATCGCTGCCGATCTCGTTTGCAAGAGCGATACCCAGCTCAAAGGTCTCGCGGTATTCGGGGTTAGGCTTCTTTACGGTAGGGAAGTTTCCGTCCGGCTTTGCCTGCTCGGGGACCATGTAGATATGCTTGAATCCTTGGCGGCGAAGTATCTCGGGAACGAGCTTGTAGCCGCAACCGTGAAGCGGGCTGTATACGATCTTGAGCTCGTCGGCGACCGATCTGACAATGTCGGGGTTGACCGCCTGAGCTTGAACGACAGCAAGGTACTTCTGGTCGATATCGTCACCGATAACGGTGACAAGACCCGAGCTCATTGCCTCGTCAAGCGAGACGAGCTTGACGTCGTTAAATATGTCGGTCTTGCTTATTTCGGCAGAAACGGCGTCGGCGGACTCGAGAGAGAGCTGAGCGCCGTCGTCCCAGTATGCCTTGTAGCCATTGTACTCCTTGGGGTTATGTGAGGCGGTTACGTTTATACCGGCAACGCAAGAAAGCTCTCGAAGAGCGAAAGAGATCTCGGGAGTCGGACGAATATCGTCAAAAAGATAGGCGTGAATACCGTTTGCCGCCAGAACACGCGCGGCAGTCTCGGCAAAGAGACGCGAGTTGTTTCGGCTGTCAAAGCCGATAACCACGCTCTCATCCTTTCTGCCTACCTTGATTATATAGTTGGAAAGTCCCTGCGTGGCAAGTGCAACGGTGTGAACGTTCATAGCGTTCATACCTGTCTTCATCGTTCCGCGAAGCCCCGCGGTTCCAAACTCAAGACCGACGGTGAAGCGTTCACGGATCTCCTTGTCGTCCGAGGATATCGAAAGAAGCTCCTTCTTTTCGTTTTCTGTGAGCTTGTCCGAATTGAGCCATTTGTTATAATTTGAAAGATAGTCAGACACGATGTGACCTCCGATTAATCGTTTGAATTGCTTTTGTATTCCTTCAGCGCGCAGGCGAGCTGGTCGGGGCAGGACGTAGGCTTGGATCCGCAACGAATGCCCTCAAGTCTTGAAATGACCTCGTCGACAGACATCCCGGTGACGAGTGCTGCAACACCCTGAGTGTTTCCGTGGCACCCGCCGACAAAGCGAGCCTGCTTTACTACGTTCCCGTCGATCTCAAGCTCTATGCTTCGAGCGCAGGTTCCTTTTGTAGTGTATGAAATAATCTTTGACATAATACCTCCATACCGTTTTCAGACGGTTGATTTTATTTTGGAATATATCCCGATCGGCGTGTACTGCGGGAAATCGAGCGCCATATAAAGTAAGAACACATCGATCTCCGCATTTTCGGCGCGGAATACGGGGCAGGTTATAAAGCTTTCGCTTCGATACGAAAGAGGCAGGGAGTCCACACGGTAAAGTCTCAACGAGCAGAGCTCCGCCGCGGTCAGAATATCCGAGAAGCTATCGTTTTCCCTCGGCGTGACGAACAGCTCGAGCATATCGGGCTTTCCGAACCGAAGCTGCGGATATTCAATACTTTTTCTGACGAGGGCAAACGTGGTGCTTCCAAGGTCGGACGTATCCACCGAACAGACTGCCGATATCTTCAGCTCGTATTTGTTTATCAGTGAATAGAAATACAGAAGCTTACCGTTGTCGCTGCTTTCTATCGGGAGTATGCCGAACTCTGCCTCTCCGCCGTAAACACATTCGCATAGCTCATCAAAGCTTTCAAGCGGTACGGCGCTGGGCGAAGACATACTCGAGGTGAAGCGCAACAGCGCTTCGTTGGTATAATTATTATCAATGAAAGCGACCTTGCTTTTTGCCGACTCGGTTAAGACATCGGCGGAGCCGAAGAACATTGATTTGCTGAATTCGAGGGTGGACGGATAGATCGAGAGATATTCCCGACAAATGCAAACTCTTTCGAAAACCGAAAGGGCACTGCGTTGCTCCGTTCGGAGCTTCTGAAGTGCTTCAAACACAAGCGCAGAGTCGTTATATTCTCGGGATAGTGACGTTACCAGCTCGTGCATCTGTGCCCGACGGGATTCAAGATCTGCCTTGTGGCGTAAATCCAGCTCGCGTATCCCGTATATGACCGCATCGACGTTCCGATCTCCCGTCAAGATGTAACGTTCGTCCATCAAAGCGACGAGAGCAGAGCAAAGCCGTCTGCAAGAAATTCGTTCATTTCGTCGGCAGAGAACTTCTTTTGCGACAAAAGAGAGAGCTTATATATATAAGAAGCCATCATCTCTGCCTTTTCGGGATCGTCTTTGGAGATCTGATCCAGCTTTGCGATCAGCGGGGATCTTGAGTTTATTACCAACGACATCTCTGTCGGATAAGTTCCGTCCATATCGGGGAGTCGACTTGCGTAGAGCTTCATCATCTCTTCCATACGGCGAGAATCCTCGGATACGTTCAGCAACGCGGGAATGGTTTCGTCCTTGAGCGCGCTGAACGAGACGGACAGGCTGTCATTTTTACTTGCTTTTTTGAAAAGCTCGACAAGAGTTTGATTTTCCTCAACGTCTTCGTCAAGCTTGACGGCGTTTGCAACGTCGGCATCGACTCGAAGGTATTTTACCTTGCCGTCGAAATCCTCAAGCATTGCTGCAAACTGGGTGTCGACAATGTGCTCCATGAGAGCGACGTCGATGCCGTTCGCGTTAAGCAATGAGATATACTGAGACTGAAGAGAACGATCGGTAGCATAGTAAACTGTATTTTCGTTGGTATCCTTGGCGTTTTCGAGGTATTCGGGGAGAGTTACGAAGCGCTTGTCGGTCAGCTGCATCAGCATGGAATCCTTAACACGGTCGTAGAACTTACGGTCGCGCAGGCAGGCGTACTCGATAAAGCTTCCGATGGCGGGCCATGCCTTTTCGTAATTCTCCCTCTCGTTGTGGAGCATAAAGTTTAGCTTGTCCGCAACCTTTTTGACAATATGAGACGACACCTTCGAAACGTAAGAATTAGTCTGCAGGTAGCTTCTTGACACGTTAAGCGGAAGCTCGGGGCAGTCGAGCACGCCCTTGAGCATCAGCAGGTACTCGGGAATGACCTCTTTTATATTGTCTGCAACGAAGACCTGATTGTAGTAAAGCTTTACCTGACCCTCGATAGATTCATACTCGTTTCCGATGCGGGGGAAGTACAGAATACCCTTGAAGTTCAGCGGATAGTCTGCATTGATATGCACCCAGAAGAGCGGGTCGCGTACGTCGTTGAAGGCCTTGTGATAGAAGGACTTATAGTCCTCGTTCGAGCATTCGGAGATCGGCTTTTGCCAAAGCGGACAGGTCTCGTTTATTGGACTTTCGTCTTTGTTCGTATCGGCGGCGTCGGCGAGATAAATGTCGACCGGCATAAAGTCACAGTACTTGTCAAGCACCTGGCGAAGCTTGTTGAGATCAAGATAATCCTCGCCGTCGTTGATGTGCATTATGATATCCGTTCCGCAGCTCTCGCGCTCGGCTTCGGTGATCTCATAATCTCCGGCATCGTTACAGACCCAGCGGACCGCCTTTTCACTATTATACGATCTTGTGACGAGCTCGACCTTATCGGCGACCATAAACGAGGAGTAAAATCCAAGTCCGAAGTGTCCGATTATGCCCGAGCTTGCAGAATCGTCCTGCGCTTCATACTTTTGTATGAAGTCAAGTGCTCCCGACAGCGCGATGTTACAGATGTATTTTTCAAGCTCCTCCTCGGTCATACCGATTCCGTTATCCTTAACGGTCAGAGTTCCCGCTTCCTTGTCACAAATAACGTCGATGCGGAATGGCGATTCGTTTTCAGCGGCTTCACCGAGTGAGATGAGTCGCTTGAGTTTGGTTATAGCATCGGTGGCGTTCGAAACGATCTCTCGCAGAAAGATATCCTTTTCGGAATAGAGCCATTTTTTTATAATAGGGAATATGTGGCGAGTCTCAACCGAGATGCCGCCCTTTTTGACGTTGTCGGACATAGTTTTCTCCGTAGTATTATTCTTTGGTGTTGTTATCTTCCTTTACCGTTTTGGAAACGGCGTCTTTTTTATTACCCTTGCGGCGCTTGAAAACGATATTGAAGAGCAGCACTGCCTCGTCTACGACGATAGCCGTCAGGTTCTTTCCGTGAGAGGGATGGGCTCTTTCCTCGTTGAGGACGGCGAGCGCCTTTTCGGAATAATAGCTGTCAAGATCGTCAGACAGACCGCGCTCCTCAAGGCGAGAATTCATCTCGCGCCACAAAAGCTCGGTGACGATAGCCGAGATCGGGATGCCGATAAACATACCGATGACACCGAAATATCCGCTCATAAGAACGAGGGATACCATAGCTCCGAGCGGAGTCAGACCTGTGCTGTTTCCAACGATCCTGGG
>JAZKZA010000064.1:0-2331 GCA_045612445.1 Eubacteriales bacterium
GACCCACGCCATTCTCGACAACCCCCTCATCATGGGTCTTTGCTACACTCAGCTGACCGACGTCGAGCAGGAGCAGAACGGTCTTTTCACCTTCGAGACGCGCGAGCCCAAGTTTGATATGGAGATCATCTCGCGTATCAACAAAAAGAAGGCCGCCATCGAGGATTGACGGCGAGACCGGATAATGCTTCAGAAAGGCAGATAACGTTATGAAAAGATACAACTTCAAGACCCACGGCGCCGCCAAGACCGAGTCGGTCATAAAGGGGGACAAGTACCGTATCACGGTGCTGACCCCCTCGCTCCTCCGCCTTGAGTACAGCGACGCGGGTGAGTTTGAGGACCGCGCCACCCAAACTGTAATAAACCGAGATTTTTCGCCCGTTCCTTTCGATGTCGAAAGGACGTCGGACGGTCTGGTCGTCAAGACCGAGCGACTGATACTGACCTACGACGAAAAGCCCTTTTCCTCCGACGGCTTGTCGGTCAGAGTCAAGGAGTTTGATAATGGCTCGGTCTGGCACTACGGTCAGCCTCTGCACGACCTCAAAGGTACGTACAGAACGCTTGACCGCGTGGACGGCGACGAATACGTCACCGAGGACAAGCAGGGACGCATCAAGATCGAGCTCGGAACGGGTATCATCTCCCGCGAGGGCTTTTCGGTCATAGACGACAGCGCGTCGATGGCTCTGACCGACGAGGGCTTCGTAGAGCCGAGAAAGGTCTGCACCGACCTGTACTTCTTCGGCTACGGTCACAGATACCGCGAGGCGCTTTCGGATTTTTACCGCCTGTGCGGCAAAACACCGTTGCTGCCGAGGTACGCCCTCGGTAACTGGTGGAGCAGATATTATCGCTACACCGAAAAGGAATACATGGCTCTGATGGAGCGCTTCGAGCGAGAAAAGCTGCCCTTCTCGGTCGCCGTCATAGATATGGACTGGCATCTTGTGGACGACGTTGACCCCAAGTACGGCGGCAAGGATCGCGGCTGGACGGGATACACCTGGAACCGAAAGTTTTTCCCCGACCCCGCGCGCTTTATGAAGTGGCTGCACGACAAGAATATGAAGATCACACTCAACGTCCACCCTGCCGACGGCGTTCGCGCCTTCGAGGAGATATATCCCAAAATGGCAGAGGCGATGGGCATCGACCCCGCAAGCGAGAGGACTGTCGAGTTCGACCCCTCCGACCCCGAGTTTATGAAGATATACTTCGACGTTCTTTGCCGCGAGCTTGAAAAGGACGGAGTTGACTTCTGGTGGATAGACTGGCAGCAGGGCACGCGCTCCAAGATGGAGGGCCTCGACCCGCTTTGGATACTTAACCACTTCCACTACCTTGACAGCGCGCACAAGGGCGTGCGACCGATGACCTTCTCGCGCTACGCCGGCGTGGGAAGCCACCGCTATCCCATCGGCTTTTCGGGCGATACGTCGATCACCTGGCGCAGCCTCGATTATCAGCCCTACTTCACAAACACCGCAAGTAACATAGGCTACGGCTGGTGGAGTCACGACATCGGCGGACATATGTGGGGCGAGCGCGACGACGAAATGATGGCGCGTTGGGTCCAGTACGGAGTCTTCTCTCCCATCAACCGCCTGCACAGCTCAAACAACCCCTTCTCGGGTAAAGAGCCGTGGAGATATAACGACATCACGAGAAACGTGATGAACAGATACCTCCGACTGCGCCACGCAATGATCCCCTACCTTTACACGATGAACCGCGCGGCGAGCCGAGACGACCTGCCGCTCATTCAGCCGATGTACTACGCCGAGCCGAGCCGTGAGGAGGCGTACTCCGTTCCGAACGAGTACTATTTCGGCTCCGAGCTGATCGTTTCTCCCATAACCTCGCAGATAGACCGCGTTTCCAAGGCGGCAAGGGTCTCGACCTGGCTGCCCGAGGGGCTTTGGTGCGATATGTTCACCGGAACGGTCTACACGGGCGCTAAGATGACCGATCTGTGGAGGAGCGTCGACGACCTTCCCGTTCTGATGAAGGCGGGAGCTATAGTTCCGATGACCGATATGAGCGAGTACAGTAACACGGTAAAAAACCCCGCCTCGCTCGACGTTCTGGTCTTCCCCGCCGCAAACGGCAGCTTCACGCTCTGGGAGGACGAGGGAGACACGCCCGAGGATAAGGACGAAAACTGGGCGTCCACCAAGCTTTCTTATGAGGACGGTCGCTTTACCGTCAGCGCCGCCGACGGCAACCTTTCGGTCATTCCCGAAAAGAGACGCTGGAGCATCACCTTCTGCTCGGTCGAGAGCTGTGAGGTGAGCGCAACGGTCGACGGTAGACCGGTCGACGTTC
>JAZKZA010000065.1:0-2671 GCA_045612445.1 Eubacteriales bacterium
GTCGGTTGCGTCTACCCCGAATACGGGAATGCTTTTGCCGCTGCCGTTGTTATATCCCGCTGTGTTAAGTGCGGTGATCGCCCCCTCTGCCATGCCGTCGTTGTTGCAGATGACGAGCTCTATCATATTATTGTTGGCCTCGTTGTAGGAGGCAAGGGCCGTGGTCATATACTGATTTGCCGCGGCGGCGCTCCATGCTCCGTTCGGATCGACCAGATATTTGTTCGCATTACTGCCGTCGTAAAAGCGAAGCGGCTTCAGACCTGACTCGGTCAGGATCTTGTCGGCGTCCTCAACGGCGTAGCGCGTGCGGTGGATAGCCTCGTTGTTACCCTCCTCGCCCTTGAAGAGGATATAGCTTATCTCGCCGTCTCCGTTCAGATCAAGAGCTTCAAAGTTTTCTTTAACGTAATCACCGATCATCTGACCCTGAAGATGACCGGCCTCCTCCGAATCGGTTCCGACGAAGGCGCACTTTTCGTAGCTGTTTACAACCGAGTCGGGAACTTCTCTGTTAAAGAAGATGACGGGTATACCTGCATTTTTAGCTTCGTTTACGACGGTGGTCGCCGCATCTGCCGAGCCGGTGTTGACCAGATTGACGAGAAGTACGCGAGCTCCCTTGGTAACGGCGGTTCGTATCTGCTCGGTCTGGGTGGTTTGGTTGTTGTTGCCGTCGTAGTTCTGGAAGGAGATGCCCGAGGCGTTCATTACGGTTGCCAAGGACGAGCGAACACTGGTTATATAGGTGTCACTGTAGTTATAAAAGAAGACGTGAACCTCGCTTTCCCCATCCGACGAGCAGGCGCTCGTTAAAAGAAGGGAGGAAAGAAGGGCACAAAGCAATATTACGGTGAAAAATCTTTTCATTTCAAAAAACCTCGTTAAAAAACATCGTTGCGCTATTATCATTCCCGAAAATCTCGGCAAAATGTCAGCGCGTGGGCTGACAAATTTTTCACTCAAATTTTTGATATCCATAATATTTCAGCGCACCGCAGGAAAGAATAGTAGGGCAACAAAAAATACAAGGGGTGTTCGTTATGAAAAAGGATTTTATTGACAGCAACGATTTTACAAAGCAGGAGTTGACCGATATCATAGAGTTATCGCTTTCAATAAAAAAGGCGATAGCAAAGGGATATTACCCTCCGCTTATGAAAAACATGACGCTTGGAATGATCTTCCAGCAGTCGTCGACCCGAACGCGCGTTTCGTTTGAAACGGCAATGAGCCAGATGGGAGGACACGCACAGTATCTTGGCCCCGGCATGATACAGCTCGGCGGTCACGAGACCATCGAAGATACCGGACGCGTCCTTTCTTACCTTACTGATATAGTTATGGCGCGAGTTATAACTCACAAAACGGTGGTGGATCTTGCCGAGGCGTGCAGTGTTCCGGTCATCAATGGAATGTCGGATTACAACCACCCGACTCAGGAGATCGGCGATATGTGCACCATCTTTGAGAATCTCCCGCGCGGAAGAAGACTTGAGGATATAAAGGTAGTGTTCGTCGGAGACGGCACACAGGTCTGCGCCTCTCTTGGCTTTATCACAACAAAGCTCGGTATGCACTTCGTTCATTACGGACCGAAGGGTCATCAGCTCAATGAGGAGCACAAGAGAATACTTGAGGAAAACTGCCGTGCGTCAGGCGGCTCATTTGAGATCACGGACGACCGAAACTCGGTTCGTGGGGCGGACTTTATCTACACCGACGTTTGGTACGGACTTTACGAGAACGAGATGCCGAAGGAGGAGCGAGTTCGCGTTTTCCACGACTATCAGGTCAACCGCGAGCTGATGCAGCTTGGAAATCTCGGATGTAAGTTTATGCACTGCCTGCCCGCCACCCGCGGCGAGGACGTTACCGATGAGGTTGCCGACAGCGAGGCATCTCTTTGCTGGGAGCAGGCGGGCAACCGACTTACTGCAATGCGCGGACTTCTCGTCTATTTTTCGAGAAACAAGCAGTGTCACAGTGATCTGGCGCTGGCAGCGGCAAAGGAGGAGCTTGACAGAACGATTTTCGAAAAGCTCGGTCGCTCTGTGATGTAACGTATGAGTAAAAAGAAATTCCATCTGTTTGAAGTAATACTGACGGTCATCTGCGTAGTCTTCGTAGCCGAGGCGGCAGCTCCCGTTGCCTCGATCGGAAACAGCCAGTTCTTCTGGTGGGGGCTTATGATAGTTGCCTTTCTCCTGCCGTACGGATTGATATCATCTGAGCTGGGAACGGCATATTCGGGAGACGGCGGTCTTTACGACTGGGTGAGTCAAGCATACCCAAACACAAAATGGGGTGCGCGAGTTTCGTGGTACTATTGGATAAACTTTCCGCTTTGGATGGCGTCTCTTGCCGTTATGTGTCCCGATCTGCTCTCGCTGATACTGGGCGTTGAGATAAACCCCGCCGTTTCGCTGCTGATACAGCTCGCATTTATCTGGATAGTCACCCTTATCGCCTGTTATCCCGTTTGCGACAGTATTTTTATTCTCAACGCAAGCGCTGCTATAAAGCTGATACTTGCCTTGACGGTTGGCGTTCTGGGCGTGTGGTTCGTTATACAAAACGGCTTTGAAAACGACATGTCCGCCGCCACCTTCTTGCCCTCATTTGACCTTCAAAGCCTTTCGTATATCTCGGTGATCATCTTTAATTTCTT
>JAZKZA010000066.1:0-4022 GCA_045612445.1 Eubacteriales bacterium
AGAAGGGAGGCTCGGCGCACGAGGGCGAGCTTGAAATTATCTGTGCGGTGACCTCGGCTCCAAATCCGACGAGAACACAGTCGTGTTCGGTTCCCGTTTGGTCGCAAACGGTTATGTGCTCACCTGCCGCCATGCGGAGCGAGCGCGATATGTGAAAGGCGTCGTCACCTACGACGGTGACGATACCGTTTGAAATGCGGTCTTGGGTGACGAAAAATCTCGGCATATCCGACCTCCTCGAGTGAAAAACAGTTACAGTTTATTATATAATATTATGTCGGTGATGTCAAGTGCGAAGGGCGGAGGGCGTGTCGATTTTTGCTATTGATTTTTTTGGAGCTTTGTGATATAATAAATGCGTATAATGATTTTTACGGAGGATAGACAGCATGCGTATAAGCTTTGGCAAAAAAAAGTACGATATCGTGCTATCGGAAATACCTAGCTCTTACCTTGAGGTGCAGAACAATAAGGACGTCCCTCGCCGACACAAGAAGAACTACGACGTTATATACATTTCGCGCGGCGGAAAGATCAAGAAAATAAAGATACCGCACGAGGCGGAGCCCATCGAGGACAATGAGAGTGCGGGCTTTTCGCATATGCTTGACGAGGCAAACAAAAAGAAGCCGATCGATAAGAAGGCGAAGAAGGCACAGGAAAAGGCGGCGCTGATCGCCCGTCGTGCCGATCTCAAGCTCAAGGCTTCCCGCTGGAAGCGTTGCCGCGGCGACCGCATCGATGGACGCAGAATACAGGGCCTCAACGGCATGTCCCGTCTTATGCCCTACATAATGAAGGACCGTAACGACGCTCTGAACACCTTTGCCGACAGCTTTGATATCACCGAGGCAGACGTATACTGCCGCGAGAAGATCAAGGAGGGCAAAAAGAGCTTCAGTATGCTCTACGTTCTGCTTGCCGCTTACGTCAGAGTCGTTTCGCAGAGACCCGGAATCAACCGCTTCATCGCCGGACAGGAGGTCTATTCTCGTCACACCATCGACGTCGTTATGACCGTCAAGAAGTCGTTGGCGATCGACTCGCCCGACACCTGCGTTAAGGTCACCTTTGAGCCGACCGACACTATCGACGACGTTTACCGTAAGTTCAATACTGTAGTTGAGAATAGTATTGGAGACAATGCCGACACCGGATTTGACAGCTTTGTCGGACTTTTCAAGAAGCTTCCGCGTTGGGTGCTCCGCTTCTTCGTCTGGGCGCTCTTCAAGCTCGACTATCACGGTAAGATCCCGCTGTCTCTGCTTGAGATCAGCCCCTTCCACGGCTCGATGATCATAACGAGCATGGGCTCGCTTGGTATCAAGCCCATATATCATCACATTTACAATTTCGGAACGCTGCCGATCTTTGTGGCATACGGTAAGAAGCGTGCCGTTACGACCTATACCGCTGACGGTGAGTTCTCTCGCCGTAAGGTAATGGACGTAAAGGTCGTCACCGACGAGCGCATCTGCGACGGATACTACTTTGCCTCTGCTTTCAAGATGATGAAGAAGCTGGTTGAGAATCCTCAGTTGCTCGAAACGCCGCCGGAAGAGGTCGTATACGACATTGATTGATGATGAATTATAATATTGAACAGTTTCCACCGATGAGCCGCGCAGATTGCGCGGCTCGCGGTTGGAATGAGCCCGATTTCGTTTACGTTGTCGGGGATGCGTACGTTGACCACCCGTCGTTTGGCGCGGCGGTCATCTGCCGAGTCCTTGAGGACGCCGGCTTTCGTGTGGCGATACTTTCTCAGCCCGATTGGCATTCGGCAGAGCCATTTCAAGAGTTTGGCAGACCGAGGCTCGGCTTTCTTGTGTCGTCGGGAAATATCGACTCGATGGTCGCGCACTACACGGTCGCAAAGAAAAAACGCACCTACGATTACTATACTCCGGGCGGTGCCGTCGGTAAACGCCCCGACCGTGCGGTCATAGTTTACTGCAACCGTATTCGAGAGGCATACGGCGACGTGCCGATCATAATAGGCGGACTTGAGGCGTCGTTGCGCCGCTTTGCGCATTACGATTACTGGGACAATACCGTCCGTCGCTCGATCCTGGTTGATTCGCGAGCCGATATGCTCAGCTACGGTATGGGAGAGAACACTCTGGTCCGCGTGGCAAAGCTGCTCGACCGAGGAGTTCCCATCTCGAGCATCCGAGACGTTCGCGGGATCTGCTATATGTGCGCCCCCGAGGACAAGATACATTACGAGGTTGCCGGCGAGTTTGATTTCGGCGATATGAAGAACAGTCGCCGTAAATACGCCGAGGCGTTCGGCGTTCAGTACCGAAATCAGGACGCCATCGGCGGTAAGGCTATCGTTGAGCGTTACGGAAACCGTATGCTGGTCTGCAACCCGCCGATGCCCCCGCTGACTACCGAGGAGCTTGACCGCGTTTACGCCCTGCCGTACACCCGTCAGTATCACCCGTCGTACGAAAAGGACGGCGGAGTTCCGGCGCTTTCCGAGGTCAAGTTCTCGATAACGCATAACCGAGGCTGCTTTGGCGAGTGTAATTTCTGTGCGCTGACCTTCCATCAGGGACGCGCCGTTCGCGCAAGAAGCCCGCAAAGCGTTATAGACGAGGCGAAAAAGCTGACGCAGATGCCCGATTTTAAAGGATATATACACGACATCGGCGGTCCTACTGCGAATTTCCGCGGACCTGCCTGCGAAAAGCAGCTCAAGCACGGTACGTGCCCCGACCGACGCTGTCTTGCGCCCAAGCCCTGCCCGAATCTGAAGGTCGATCACAGTGAGTACATTCGACTGATAGAGGCGGTCGAGGCGCTTCCAAAGGTGAAGAAGGTGTTTATCCGTTCGGGTATACGCTTTGACTACCTTCTGCTTGACAAGAGCGACGCCTTCTTCAAGAAGCTAGTTCGCGATAACGTTTCGGGTCAGCTCAAGGTAGCCCCCGAGCATTGCTCGCGCGCCGTGCTTTCCTGTATGGGCAAGCCTGACTTTTCGGTCTACGAAAGGTTCAAGAAGAGATATTTCGAGCTGTCGAAGTCCTGCGGTAAGGAGCAGTATCTTGTGCCGTACCTGATGTCGAGCCACCCCGGATCGACGATAAACGACGCGGTCGAGCTGGCGGTAATGCTAAAGCGAGACGGCTGCAACCCCGAGCAGGTACAGGACTTTTACCCGACGCCCGGCACGGCGTCCACCGTTATGTACTATACCGGATTCGATCCTTTGACGATGAAGACGGTCTACGTTGCTACCGATCCGCGTGAAAAGCAGCTCCAGCGAGCACTGCTTCAGTTCAAGAAGCCGGAAAACGCCAAGCTGGTTCGCGAGGCGCTGAAAAAGTGCGGACGCGAGGATCTGATCGGAAATGCTCCCGGTTGTCTGGTTCGTCCCGAGGTCGGGGCGTCGCGTAAGCCGAACGCCCGAGGCGCGGCGAACAACGCCACTAAAAGACCCGATCGAAATAAACGGAAAAGATAAAAAAGTAGGGTCGTTCACCGTTAGGTGAACGACCCTACTTTTTTATTCAGATACCGCTGAGCTGTTCGTCCGAAAGAGCACGATAGCCGTTTTCGGTGAGGATCGCCTCTGCCTTTTCGTTGTCGGCAACGCGCAGTACCACCCACGCCTGTTTGCCCGAAACGCCAACGAAGGCGTAGAGGTATTCAATGTTGACTCCGTTTTTCGAAAGCACCGAGATAACTCCTGCGATGCCTCCCGGAACGTCGGGAAGCTCGGCGGCAACGACCTCGTTGACCGAGCAGACAAATCCACCCTCTGCAAGAACGGCTCTTGCGGTGTCGATTTTGTCGACTATAAGACGAAGGATACCGAAATCGGTGGTCTCGGATATCGACATTGCACGAATGTCAATGCCGGCGTCTGCCAGCAGCTGAGTGATCTCGGCGAGCGAGCCCGCTTGGTTTTCAACGAAGATTGCGATCTGTTTGACTGCCATGGTAGATCCTCCTTAATATTATATAAGCTTACGCTTGTCTATTACACGGACCGCCTTGCCCTCGCTGCGGGC
>JAZKZA010000067.1:0-5959 GCA_045612445.1 Eubacteriales bacterium
CCCGGAATCTCGCTCAAGAGCGAGGGTATCAGCTATATGGTCGGCTCTGACCTTCCCTGCCTTATCTGTAACGTCCAGCGCGGCGGTCCCGGACTCGGCGGTATCCAGCCGGCTCAGCAGGACTACCTTCAGGCAACCAAGGCAAACGGACACGGAGACCTGCACCTTTTCGTCGTTGCACCGGCATCGGTACAGGAGATGGTCTCGCTTGTCGGACGAGCCTTTGACGTTGCAGACACCTACCGCGTTCCCTCGATGATCCTTGCCGACGGTGCGCTTGGTCAGATGATGGAGCCGGTCGATTTCGACGCCGCTCTCTCTGAGCGCCGCGAGCTTCCCGAAAAGACCTGGGCTACCAACGGTCACGGCGGTAAGCGCAAGAAGAACATCGTTAACTCTCTCTTCATCAATCCCGACGAGCTTGAAAAGTCGGTCCTTGAGCGCTACGAGCGTTATGCCAAGATCGAAGAGAACGAGGTGCTTTACGAGGAACTTATGGTTGACGATGCCGACATCGTTATAGTTGCCTACGGAATAACCTCGCGTATTTGTAAGTCTGCCATAGAAATGGCAAGAGCTGAGGGTATCAAGGTCGGTCTCGTTCGTCCCATAACCCTTTGGCCGTACCCGAAGGCGGCCCTCGCAAAGGCTGCTGAAACGGCGAAGCATTTCCTTGTCGTTGAGCTCAATATGGGTCAGATGGTTGACGACGTTAAGGTCGCTACCGAATGCCGCAGACCGGTCTCTTTCTTCGGACGTACCGGAGGTATGCTGCCCACGGCGGAGGACGTTCTCGCCGAGATCAGAAAGATAAACGGAGGTATAAGATAATGGCTGTTGTTTTTGATAAACCCCACGCGCTTTCTCCCGTGCCGTTTCACTATTGCCCCGGATGCACCCACGGTATAGTTCACCGTCTCGTTGCCGAGGCGATAGATTCACTCGGTATCGAGGGAGATACGATCGGTATCGCCCCGGTCGGATGCTCGGTATTTGCATATAACTATTTTGAATGTGATATGATCGAGGCGGCTCACGGACGCGCTCCTGCCGTCGCTACCGGCGTTAAGCGTACCAACCCCGACAAGATCGTATTTACCTATCAGGGAGACGGCGACCTTGCCGCTATCGGTACTGCCGAAACCGTCCACGCTGTTACCCGTGGAGAAAATCTCACCATCATCTTCATCAACAACGCGATCTACGGTATGACCGGCGGACAGATGGCTCCGACCACCCTGCCCGGTCAGGTGACCACCACCTCTCCGTACGGAAGAAACCCGATCGTTCAGGGTAACCCGATCCGAGTTTGCGAGATGCTTTCCACCCTTGACGGACTTGCCTTTGCACAAAGAGTTGCGGTCGACACGCCGGCTCACGTAAATCAGGCAAAGAAGGCTATCGAAAAGGCGTTCAAGAATCAGATCGAAAAGAAGGGACTTTCCATAGTTGAGGTCCTGTCCACCTGTCCCACCAACTGGGGTATGACTCCCGGAGACGCTCTTCAGTGGATGCGCGACAACATGATGCCGTATTACCCTCTCGGTGTATACAAGGATGTTGACGCCAAATAATTCGACAGAAAGGAAATCGGTACGATAAAATGACAACTGAAATACTTCTCGCCGGATTTGGCGGTCAGGGCATACTTTTTGCCGGTAAGCAGCTTGCAAAAACAGCTATGCACGAGGATAAATGCGTTTCGTGGCTTCCGTCCTACGGACCCGAGATGCGCGGTGGATCGGCAAACTGCTCGGTCATCATTTCGGATAAGGAGATCGGTTCTCCGATCATCAACCGCCCCGACGTTCTCATTGCCTTCAATCTTCCCTCCTTCGATAAGTTTGAATCGAAGATAAAGAGCGGAGGAATCTTGATCGCAAACAGCACGCTGATCTCGACCAAGAGCACCAGAGACGACATTAACGCCTACTACATTCCCGCCACTGCAATGGCGTCCGAAAACGGACTTGAGGGCGGCGCTAACGTCATTATTCTTGGATACTTCCTCAAGCTTACCAAACTTTTTGACTACGATAAGTTCGTTGATCTTATGATCGCGGGTATCCCTGCGACCAAGACCAAGCTGATCGAGAACAACAAAAAAGCTCTCAAGCTGGGCTACGATTACAACTAAAAAATCGGTCACGGAGATATCTCCGTGACCTTTTTTTCTTGAATAAATATTCAGTTTTTCTTTGCGGTCGGCTTTAACGTTTTCGGGTCAATGATACTGCAAAGCACTCCTATTGACGCTGCGGCGATGAGAGTATTAGGGAGCATATATCCCCCGTTATAGGTCAGCGAGTAGAGCCAGACCGGAACGCCCTCCGGGGCGTACTCTGCCCAGAGAACAATGCCCGATATAAAGCTGCAAACAAAGCGCAAAACACCTGCGGCGATCGCACCGACCGTGTAGCCCAACGCTTTATGCTTGCCAAAAGGCTTGGCAAAGACGTTTGCCGTTCCCAGCAGCGTGAACGCCAGAATATAGTCGAGTAGCAGACATATTACAACCGAACCGATCGTCTTGGCTGCGGGCAAGGATAGACCAAGCGCCATTTGAACGGCGGAGAGGACGAATCCTGAGGCAAGCCCCCATTTCGTTCCGTTTCTGTAAGCACAAAAGACTATAGGTATCATACAAAGCGAGACTGAACCTCCCTGCGGCCATCTCGGAAAGGGTATGAGATCAATGGCAACGGCGACTGCTACCAGCAGTGCTGCCTCAACCATTTTAAGCATTTCTTTTTTTGTTTGTTTTTTCAAGTTTGTTACCTCCATTGCTTTATTTCGTCGGAGAACCTTTATATGTGCACCTATAAAGTCCGCCGACAACAAAAACCGACCCTGCGGAAAAAGCCCGTAAGGTCGGTTTCTTGTTGACTTCCTACGCCGGTATTATCCGTATCAGGTTAAAGGGTTCGAAGCTCTGCTTCGTCTCAGCCGACATCGGTCAGCACCCCTGCGAATATTCAGTTGACAGGTCGTATGCTAATATTATACTCGTTTTTAGCTAAATGTCAATAGCTTTTTAATAGAAATTATAGTTGGGAGTGATCGTTGAGATATCAATACCGCTCTTGTATTCTTCATTGAAGGTTATACCCTCCATATAGGGCTCAAGACGCTTCATAAAGAGATTGTTTACGATGTCGGTGTTGAAGTCGAAGTTAAGGTTTTCGTCAACGAACCAACCGCTATACTTAGATTCGGAGAACGCCTTTTCCTCACACTCGTATCTCATAATGATGTGGAAGCCGTAATCGGATCTGTAGAGAGTAAAGTCTCCGATCTCAAGCTTGGCGACCTCCTTGCAGACCTCCTCGAGAAGCTTTCCGTTTGTCGTGTATCCCGAATAGGATTTGCCTGTTGCAAGGTAGCACATCTCACCTACGGTATTATCAACGACCGCACCGTAGTTGCTATCGTAGAGGTTTATAAGATCCAGGAAGCCGTCACCGTCACCCTTAACGATAAGCTTCATCGTGTCCTCGGCTTCCTTTTTCAGCTGAGCGACCTTTTCTGCCGAGAAATCTTCGATTATCTTGTTTCCCTTTTCGTCAAGCGAGTTCTTACGAGCAACAAGTCCGGTCTTGCGATATGCTACGTGAAGTTCGTCACTTTCGGTGTTTGCGATGAAATAGATCTTGTTTCCGTTGGCATCGATACCGTTTTCTCCATCAATAGTGATGCCGTTCTCGGTGTCGTAGGCTATAATGTCATACGATTTACCGTCCGACGTTACGGCGGTCTTTATCTTACCGTCGGCATCGGTTTCATAATAAATATCATCACCGAGACTGTCCTTGACGTAGAGATAATCGTAGGTCGGGATCAGTATCTGCCTGAACGCGACGTAGTTTGCCTCAAGATAGTCTTGCTTTACGTTTTCACCGACCTTGGAGGCGTTCGCACCGTAAAGATGCTCCGAAAGCTTGGAGATCTTGGCGTTCATGATCTTATAGTCGCGCAGGGTCTGATAGTTTGCGCCGTACTGTGCCAAAATGCCGTTGAGCGTATTCTTTGAACCGTTGCCGTCGATTCTGACGAAGTCGTTCATCTCCTCGTCAATGGCGGCGATCTCTTCTCCTGTGAGAGACAGGCCAAGCTCATCGAAAAGATTGAGCGCTGCCAAGCAGGTCTTGACTTTTTCATCGACGATATAGGTGTAATACTGCTTGTAGGTCATCTGGGTTTCACCGTCGGTAATGGTGTTCCAGAAGACAGAGCTATTATAGTTGCCGTAATTAGAAGTGATATAGAACGCGAGATTTCCTTTCATGAGCGATGTCATGAGAGAATAGGTCGCGGTCGAGACCGTGTTGCTTCCTCCGTTCGCCAGAACCTGGTTGTTGGTCGAGCAGGAGGCGAGTATTGCCGAGCACATAACGATCGCGAGCAGCAACGACAGTAGCTTTATTGCCTTGTTTTTCATTGATTTTATCTCCGTGTTTTTATTAACTTCGATTATTTTACCATATTTCACTCGGATTGTCTACCTTTGTTTCGTGAAATTTGAGTATATTTTTCAAATAATCTGTTAAGGGTTTCGATCACCGAACGTTTTTGAGCGACCCGACAAGCCACTGCCGGCTCTGCCGACATTATGACGCGAAGCTTGCCGAGCTCGTTGTCATCTGCCAGCTCCTGCCAGACGTCAAGCTCGAATTTTTCGGGGGTTATCGTCACCTCTCCGCCGTTTTGCGTTATCTTGGTAAAGCCGCAGCTTATGGCGTCTGAACGCAACAGTGCGATATCCAAGAGGTTTTGCACCTCGGCGGGAACGTCACCGTAACGGTCCGAAAGCTCGTCGAGAAGGTCGTCTCGGTCTTCGGGAGTCGTGACGGTGGCGATGCGCTTGTATAGCGTCATTCGCTGGGGCTGGAACTTGACGTACTTTTCGGGAATAAAGGCGTTTATATCCAAGCTGACGGTGCAGTCCGCCGTTGCCTTTTGAGGCTTTCCCTGCTCTTCGAGCACGGCATCGTGCAAAAGCTTGATATAAAGCTCGTATCCTATGGCGTCCAGGTGACCATGCTGCTCAGCTCCAAGAAGATTTCCCGCTCCGCGCAGCTCAAGGTCTCGCAAAGCAATACGGAAGCCCGCGCCGAACTCGGAATACTCCTTGACGGCTTCAAGGCGCTTTTCGGCGATCTCCGAAAGGGATCTGTTCTTCGGAAAGGTGAAATATGCGTACGCACGGCGCGATGAGCGACCGACTCGTCCGCGGATCTGGTGCAGCTGGGAAAGACCCAGTCGGTGAGCGTTATCAACTATTAAAGTGTTGGCGTTCGGTACGTCGACACCCGTTTCGATTATGCTGGTGCAGATCAGAATATCGGTCTCTCCGACCAGCATCGAATGCCAGATATCCTCGAGACGGTCCTTGTCCATTCTGCCGTGCGCCGTGGTTATGCGGGCGTCCGGAAAGGCGGCGGAAAGCTTTGCGGCTACGTCGTCTATTGTCTCTATTTTGTTATGCAGGTAGAACACCTGCCCTCCGCGCTGGAGCTCGCGACGAATGGCTTCGAAGATTATCAGATCGTCGTCCTCAAGAACGTAGGTCTGTATCGGTAAGCGATCGCCCGGCGCTTCGTCTAGGATGGATATATCGCGAATTCCGCCCATAGCCATATTCAGTGTTCGGGGAATGGGAGTGGCGGTCAGGGTTAAGACGTCTATATTACCCGACAGCTGCTTTATCTTTTCCTTTTGTGCAACGCCGAAGCGCTGCTCCTCGTCAACGATTAGCAGTCCGAGATCGTTGAACTCAACGTCCTTTGAAAGCAGACGGTGCGTTCCTATAATGACGTCAACGTCACCGCGCTTGAGCGCACGAAGCGTTGCCGCCTGCTGCTTCGGAGTACGGAAGCGAGACACCATGTCTACACTTACGGCAAACGAACGCATACGTGACAGAGCGGTCTGATAGTGCTGAAGCGCGAGGATCGTTGTC
>JAZKZA010000068.1:0-5414 GCA_045612445.1 Eubacteriales bacterium
CGCTGTCATAGCGCTTCAGGCTCGCGTTGAGGCAACTAAGACAGAAAAGGCAGCCGCCGAGCTGTTGGCAAGATACTATGAGATCGCCGCCGTTGTTGCAAAGTACACCGTTGCGGAGCTCAAGCTCCTCTCGATGAACACCGAGGAGGGAACTGCGGAGAAGCTGCTCTACACCAGAGCCTACACCGTAGCGACTACCGACATCGAGGTTCTCAAGGCAAACGCTACGGCTGACGCCGAAGCAGAGCTGCTTTATGAGGTCGCAAAGATAAACGCCGCTCACTCCCGTGACGGTCTTATCGAGCTCAACGAGAGCTATCAGTACAAGTTTGTCACCGCACAGCGAGAGATGAACAATGCTGAAAAGTTCTACGAGACCGGAATCAAGGATGCCGCCGAGGCACAGGTCAAGTACGACGAGCTTGTTGCACTTTACGAGAGCAACAAGCAGAGCTACGAGAGCCTTGTTGCTCTTCAGACCAGCGTACTTCTCTTCGGTAATGACACTCTTTCGACTCTCAATGCAAGCATTCTGGCAGACGTAAGACGTGCACACGATCTTTACGACGCCCTCGTTGCCAGTGTTGAGAAGATAAGCACCGAGTGGAATAACCTCAAGGCAGCCGCTGAGATCTATAAGAGTGCAGCGGATAAGACCGAGGCAAAGGAAGCTATCGACGCGGCAGTTGCCGCCATTACCGCCGAGTATACCGATAACTTTAAGACTAAGTATTCGGATCTCGTCAGAAGAATAAGCAACTACCTTAACGTACACGAGCAGAAGGCAAAGGACCAGATGGAGCTTACCGAAACTCTGTATAACAAGGTAAAGGACGATGCCGCGATCTCTGATGCGGTCAAGGCAGACGCCAAGAATGCATATGACAGTGCAAAGGCTATCTACGAGCTGATCGAAGAGAAGACCGACGAGTTCGTCAGCGATGACGGAACTAAGACGGATCTCGACGTTCTCCTTGAGAATGCCTGCGAGCTCGGTCTCCTCGTCAAGAACGGGGACACCGGATACACCGCACCCGAAACCGTAGCTAAGCTGACCGAGTTCGTCAACGAGCTCTTCGGCATAGTTGAGGTCTCGGAGGAAGAGAAGCAGGAAGCAAGCAAGTATATCTGCAACGACGGTTCGATCGTTTCGGTCACCTACGGTGGCAAGAACGGTAACGACGGCGAGGCATACAGAACCTTCCTTCTGAACTTCAATTCGTTTAAGGTCACGGTTACCTACGAAGGCGTTGAGTACATCATCGACGCTTACGGATATCAAGTGATCGATCATTAAGGAAGGAGAAGCGAATAATGACTACAGATATTAAGCTTCAAGGCTCAGCGGCTAAAAAGAAGAAATCTCGCAAGGCGTCCTCGCTGGATAAGCGCAAGGCTCGCTCGGGTTGGATATTCGTTCTGCCGTTCCTTATCGGATTTGTCTTCGTATATTTTCCGATACTTTTCGATTCGATCAAGCTCAGCTTCTATGAGATGAACGTTCTTCAGGGCGGTGGATACCAGCTGATCCCGGTCTACTTTGATAACTATGAAGAAGCATTGTTTAGAAATCCCGATTTTGTTCAGACGTTGGTTAAGGGTCTCGGAGAGATGATCTTCGAGATCCCCGCGATCCTCATCTTCTCGCTTTTCATGGCAGTTCTTTTGAACCAGAAGATGGCGGGAAGAGCATTGTTCCGTGCCATATTCTTCATTCCCGTTATCGTTTCGACCGGTATTATGGAGTCTATCGAGGCGCAGAACCTGATGAGCGAAATGATTGACGAGGGGTCCGGAATCAACGATGGATCTCAGCAGATGACGGGTGGAGACAGTATCGTTTCCGCGGCCGATATTCAGGGCATCGCAGGACTTTTCTCAAACATGATGGTTGGTTCTGAGCTTGCAATGATGGTCGTTGATTGGGTAAACAACATTTTCAACATCGTAAACCGTTCCGGAGTTCAGATGCTGATATTCCTTTCGGGACTTCAGTCCATCTCTCCTGCAATTTACGAGTCCTGCCAGATAGACGGCGCGACCGCATGGGAAACCTTCTGGAAGATAACCTTCCCGATGATAAGCCCGATGATATTGGTCAACGCGATCTATACGGTCATAGACTCGTTCACGACCGAATCTAACACGATAATGACGTTTATCGACAGTATCTACAAGCAGCCGGGCGGAGACGCACTCAGCTCTGCTATGTCGTGGATGTACTTCTTGATAGTCATCTTGATAGTTTCGGCCGTTGCGGCGATCTGCTCTGCATTCGTCTTCTACCAGAGACGTAACGATTGAGAAAGGAGGTAGAGAATAAAATGGATTCAGTAAAAAACAATCCCGTGGTCAGAGACCCTCAGGTCAAGATCAAGGTTGAGTTTGACCGAGCCCCGCTTGGTCAGCGCATAAAATCGAAATATCTCTCTTCCTTCTTTGTGAAGAAGCTTGTCTGGTATCTTTTCAGACTTGTCCTTCTGATAGGTATTTCGTACGTTGTTCTGTTCCCCTTTATCACGAAGATCGCAGGATCTATCATGGCTCCGCAGGACTTCGTTGATGCAACCGTTCTTATAATTCCGAAGAACGTAACCTTCGATACTTATACGGCTATTTTCAACGAGCTGAAGTATACCGAGGCATTCCTGAACACCGCGATACTTTCGCTGGCCTGTGCCGTTCTTCAGACCGCGTCCTGCTGTCTGATCGGATACGGACTTGCCAAGTTCAAGTTCAAGGGAGCAAAGTACGTCTTCCTGGCGGTTATTCTGACGATGCTGATCCCCCATCAGACGTTGTACTACTCAATGTTCGTTAACTTCAGATGGTTCGACATCAAGGATCCCATCTCCGATATTCTGGAGCAGCCGGGACTCTTCGGTTGGATCTCGAGAATATTTGACGTTCCCGAGCTGTATACCGGACTCAATCTGAACAACACCTACCTGCCGTTGATCATTCTTTCGGTCTTCGGTCTGGCGTTCAAGAACGGACTTTACATCTTCCTGCTCCGTCAGTTCTATCGCGGAGTTCCGGATGAGCTTGAGGAGTCGGCGTACATGGACGGTTCGGGTCCCTTCAAGACATTCATAAAGATCATTCTTCCTCTTTCGGTCCCGATGCTGATAACGGTATTCCTGTTCGCATTCTCGTGGCAGTGGACAGATAACTTCTACACCAGTCTGTTCTTCTCGAATTCGAAGATGGTTTTGATGCCGACGCTTGTCGACATTCCGGAATCTCTTGAGGTCAAGTCCGAGTCCTTCATCGCAGGACAGAACATTTATTTCTCGGCAATCAGAAACACCTGCGGACTTATGATAATAGCTCCGCTGGTCGTCGTTTACGTATTCTGCCAGAAGTTCCTGGTACAGGGTATTGAGCGTTCGGGTCTGACCGCTGATTAATATCAAAGCTAACCCTCGCAGGGGCTCGGATGAGCCCCTGCTATATTTTTACAAACAAAAAAGACCCACCGACGTTAAACGTCGGTGCCTCTTTTGATTTTTTATTCGACTGAAAACTCGTAGACTGTCTTGTGAGTGTAGACCTCGCCGGGGCAGAGAACGGTATTTGTGAAATTGGGGTGGTTGATGCTGTCGGGCATCTTCTGGGTCTCAAGGCAGAGCAGCATCTGCTTTCTCTGGGGGCAGCCTCCCTTGAAGGGGTAGGCGGCGTTGGTCAGGAAGTTGCCGGAATAGAACTGAACGCAGGGCTGGTCGGTATAGACCTTCATAACGCGCCCGCTGTTCGGCTCGGAAAGAACGGCTCGAAGCATCGCCTCGGAGGACTCACCGCCGGTGAAGCAGAGGCAGTGGTCGTAGCCTCCGGCAAGACCCATATCGACGTTTTCGAGATCGAAATCGCGTCCGATCGGCTTCTTAACGCGGAAGTCAAAGGGGGTGGAGCCAACGGACTTTATCTCACCGGTCGGGATCAGGGTGTCATCGGTAGGGAGATAGCTGTCGGCGTCGAGCCAAAGCTCGTGGCCGAGGATACTTCCGTTTGCGTATCCTGCAAGGTTAAAATAGCAATGGTTGGTGAGGTTAACTATCGTCTTTTTGTCGGTCACGGCGCGGTATTCAAGCGAGAGACCGTTTTTTTCGGTGAGAGTGTAGGTAACGGTTACGGTCAGCGTACCGGGGTAACCCTCCTCGCCGTCGGGCGAGACCATTGTCAGAACGAGGCGGGGCTCGTCGCCGTCGATCGCCTCGGAGGACCAGACCTTGGAGTTAAAGCCGAACTCTCCACCGTGAAGCGAGTTGACGCCGTTGTTTATGAAAAGGTCGTACGTCTTGCCGTCAAGCTCGAAGCGACCGCGGCAGATACGGTTTCCGATACGACCGATCAGCGCACCCTGATAGCCGTCGGCTTTGACGTAGCTCTCAAGCGAAGAGTATCCGCCGACAACGTCCTCAAAGCAGCCGTTTTTGTCGGGGACCTTGATCTGCATTATAGCTCCGCCGTATTCGCAGATCTTGACCTTCATTCCGTTTTTGTTGCGCAGGGTGTAGGAGTAGACCGGAGTGCCGTTTTCAAGCTCTCCGAAAAGTTTTTTCTTGATGCTCATAGCAGTTACTTCCTCTAAAGACTTTATTTCCAAAGATTTTTGGGATATGCGCCGCATTCTATAAGCTCGCGAATGGCGGCAACGACGCGAGGCTTGTCGTCGTGGTAGGTCACGCCAAACCAGCCGGCATCGGTGTTGTAGACACGAACCGTTGCCTCGCCCTTCTCGATCATATTAAAGACCGCGCCGGGGAGATAAAATTCGGAGGTCAGCTCGTCTCCCGATTCAGCCATAAAGCGTTCAAAGCTCGCTTCAACGTGCGAGAACACCTCGGGCGTAAAGCCGAAGCAGTTCATCGAAACGGTAGTGTCGAGCGGCAAGGGAGTCCACTCGCCGTTTTGCTCAAACATAGCGCAACCGTCTCCGCGAACGATCTTTTTGCGCTCGGTGATGCGGTCGAGATACCCGTCGGGACTGATCACGCACTCACCGCGCGAAACGCTGCCGTTCTCGGTGAGCGTGTTTTCAAGAACGTAGCCGATCATACAACATTGAGAAACGCCGCTTTTAGTCTCGGCGTTCTTGAGATGTGCGGCGAGCTTGATGAAGGCGTCACGTCCGTAGAAGTCGTCCGAGTTAACGACGGCGAAATTGTCGTCGACCACGTGCCTTGCGGCAAGAACGGCGTGTCCCGTGCCCCACGGCTTAACTCTGCCCTCGGGGACTGCATAGCCCTGCGGCAGATCGTCGGGACGTTGGAAGACGTACTCGACCTTGACGTGGCGTTCGATGCGAGCACCGACGGTCGACTTGAAAAGCTCGAGATTTTCCTCTTTTACAACGATGACCACCCGGTCAAAGCCTGCGGCTATGGCGTCGAAAACTGTGAAGTCGATTATAA
>JAZKZA010000069.1:0-2490 GCA_045612445.1 Eubacteriales bacterium
ATCGCAAGTGTTTTTTTCATGGGTCTGCTCCTTATTGAAAAAATTTTTTTAAGGTTCTTAAGTGATTTGGGGTGCTAAAACTCCAAAAGCCACTAATGTGACCTTTCTTGCACACATTATACCACAATACTTCTATTTCGGCAATACCTTTTTTGTAAATAATGCACTAAATGATCATTTTTGGCAGATTGAACAATTTCATTCCTGAAAATTATAGCAACATTAACACAGTAAAGCGCAGAACCTTGTTTTCTCCATAAAAAATAAGGGTCGCGACTTGCGTCGCGACCCTGTTTTCAAAGCTCGATCTCGAAAAATCTTGCCTGGTACGGCTCAGTAAAGCTGACCGAAAAAGCGTTTCCGTCAAGCGAGTAGCTCAGCTTATTGTTCTTCGGGAAGGCAACCTTCGCCGACTTGGGGGTGATCTCGGGCAGAGTTATCTTGACCTCTTTCTCACCGTTCAGATTCCAAACGCCGAGATAAAGCTTGTCATCGGTCTTGAGACCCGAGCAGACCAGCTTCTTACCGTATCCGGTAAAGCCGATCGGCATATACGGCAGCGCCTTCTTCTTCGCCTCGGCGATCGACTTGTGGTAATCAACTCCCTCCTTGACGTAGGCAAACTGCTCTTCGCTGAGCAGCTCAAGGTGACTTGCCAGATGCAAGCGTCCGAGAAAGCTATTGATCATATTCATAATGACCTGCTCGTCTTTTATGTTCTCCTCGACCCACTCCTTTGTGATCGGGAAGCCCCACTTGCAGTTGATGGGATAGCTCCAGACCGCCGCCTGCTCGGGATTGACCGCCGACGCGATGTTTCCTGCGATGTACGGATATAGCTGATAGTTCGTCTGATCCGAGGTCGAAACGATCGAGAAGTGAGACAGAGTCTTATAATCCATTCTCATACCGCCCGACGAACAGGTCTCAAACAGAACGTTCGGGAATCTCTCTCTGATACTGTCGACCCACTCCAGGTAGGCACTTGCGGCAAGCTCCAAGCCCTCGCCGAAGGTGAGCGCATTCAGCTCGGTACCAATGGCGCAGTCCTGATTGTAGTCCATCTTGATGTACTCCGCGCCGAGGTCTTCAACCATATAACGAATGCTCTCGGTCAGATACTCGCGAACCTTGGCGTTTCTGAAATCAAGGAACATACGGTTAAATATGCGGATCGGCTTACCGTGACGGCAGAAGAAGCAGTCGTTATCGTAGGCGGCGAGTCTCTCCTCACACTGATAACCGATGATCTCGGGCTCGATCCAGAGACCGGGCTTCAGACCCAGCGAACGGATCATGTCCATCGTTTTGCGAACACCTGACGGGAAACGGTCCGAGCTCTCGCGCCAAGTTCCAACGTACTTGTATATGGTCTTGGGGTCAACGTTGTCGTGCCAACCGCAGTCGATAACATAGTAGTCAACGCCAGCCTTGGCGGCGATCGGCGCATAACGTGCGGAAGTCTCCTCGGAGGGAGAGTCCCACGAAAGGTGCATATACTCGTTAAAAATAGTGGGCAACGACTCGTCGGCCTTGCAATGACCCGCAATGTGACGGCGGTACTTGGTCATCTCGCCGAGAGTTTGGTTGAGAGACTTACCGAAGACCAGACAAACGGTCGGTGCGGTGTAGCTCTGCCCTGCCTCGAGCTTCTTGCTCCAGTTGCCGTGGGTGGAGTTTGCTCCGCCGAGGTAGAGGTAATATTTCTCGTTGACGTCGCTGATCTCGTAGTACCACGAGTGGTTGCACTCGATCTGGAACATAACGAACTCGCCGGCGGCAATATCCTCGATGATACCCTGCGGGAGCTCCTCCTTGGTGGACCAGCTTCCGACGTTGCAGAAGGCAACGCGCTTGGGGCTGTGGCTGGCAGCGCGGTAAAGGCCGAGATCGCGGAAGGTGTAGCGCTCGGGCTGGGCTTCGCCGTAGTTGCACTGAATAAAGCGAGTAAAGGCGAGCTGATCGGTGGTGTGCGCACTACCGATGCCCGAGAAGGTCATAGACGAGACCTCTTCGAGAACGAGCGGCTCGTTGCTGATATTTTTAACGGTGGTCTTTATCTGAAGCGCGTTGCAATCGTCAAAGGCAACGAAGCGAGTGACCGCCTCGATCAGCTCACTGCGCTGAACGATCTCGAGCGAGTTTTCGCTCTGAACGTGGGATACGTACTTAAAACGGTTCCCCTCGGACGAATCGACCATCTTGACACCCATATGAGTGACCTTGTTCTCACCGGCGACCTGTACCTCACAAAAGCCGCGCTTGGGATCGGCGGCAATGTTGCCGACGCGAGACAGGCAAAGCTTTTCCTCCTCCAGCGTGAAGGTCAGATTTTTGAATAAGATTTCCATATAAATAAATTCCTCCGCAACGCAATATGTTCGTTGCAACCATTATACCATACGCGCCGTGTTTTGAAAAGCCGTTTTGAAAAAATCATTTTGCTTTTCAAGAAAAAAAGCAGGGACTGCGACGAAGTCGCAGTCCCTT
>JAZKZA010000070.1:0-2713 GCA_045612445.1 Eubacteriales bacterium
TGCTGATTCTCGACGAGGCGACCTCGAACGTCGACTCGCGAACCGAGATCAAGATCCAGCAGGCAATGTCCAATCTTATGAAGGACCGCACCTGCTTCGTCATCGCCCACCGCCTCTCAACGATACAGAACGCCGACGTGATCCTCGTGGTCAAGGACGGTAACGTCATCGAGCAGGGACGCCACGAGGAGCTTCTTGCTCTGGGCGGATTCTACAGCACGCTTTACAACTCACAGTTCTCTTGAAAGGAATGAAAACATGACATACGTTATCGCGGGACTTCACGGAAGTCTTGAAAAATACGAATCTCTCAAAAAGAAGGCGGGGATCAAGGATACCGACACGGTATACGTCGTCGGCGGTATCGCCGAGGACGACCTCTCTCTGCTCGACGAGCTGAGCATGTGCGCAAACGTCTATCCCGTTATGGCAAAGCCCGACCTGACCGCGCTGAAGATGCTGGGCGGCTTTGACCGTATGCTCCGCGAAGGAGGAAACCCCACCCCCGAGTTCATCTCCGAAATGCAGGCGTGGATGAGCGAGGGCGGTCAGACCGTCCTTGAGGCGTTCCGCGAGCTGGACGCCGACGCGCGCGAGGGAGTTCTCGATTACCTCGGTGACTTCACCTGCTTCGAGGAAGCAGAGCTTGGCGGTAAGAGCTATCTTCTGCTCTCGTCGGGTATTGCCGACTTCGACCGCGATGCCGATCTCTACGAGCTTGAGCCGTCTGCCTTTACCGACTGTCCCCTCGTTCTTGAAAACACCTATTATACAAACAAAACGATAATCACCGCCGACGCCGGTATCGACTGCGCATCGGTCGTTCGTGCCAACAACAATATCTGCATCGGCTGTCGCTCGGCGGTCGCCCTGCGACTCGACGATCTCTCGGAGTTCTACGCATGAAAAAGAACGATATCGTGTCGGTCGAGCTGACCGACCTGAACAACCTCGGCTACGGTGTCGGAAGACTTGAGGACGGTCGGGTGGTGTTCGTCTCGGGCGCAGTCAGCGGAGACACCGTTCTCGCCAAGCTCATCAAGCTCAACGCCAAGTACTGCGTTGCCCGTCTTGAAAGCATCGTCAAGCCGTCTCCCCACAGAATGTCCGAGCCCTTCTGCCAAGCTCCCGAGAGCTGCGGCGGTTGCGTTTACCGAAACGTGACCTACGAGCACGAGCTTGAGCTCAAGCGTGAGAGCGTTCGCGCCGCCTTTGCCAAGGCGGGACTGGGAAACACACCTATCGACCCCGTTCGCTCGACCGGAGTGACGAAGGGCTACCGAAACAAGGCGCAGTATCCCGTTTTCAATACCAAAAACGGTCTTTCGGTCGGATTTTACGCCGCCAAGACCCACCGCTCGGTCTCGGGCAACGAATGCTCACTCCAGCCCGACGTGTTTGCCGAGATAGTTGAGTTCGTCTGCCGCTACGCTCAAGAGCGCGGCGTCACAGCGTACGACGAGACCACCGGTGCGGGCGTGTGGAGACACATCTATATCCGTATGGCGACAGGTCGGAACGAGATAATGGTCTGCCCCGTATTGAGACGCGAGTCGAACGTATTCAGCTCCGACTTTGCCGCATCGCTGACCGAGCGTTTTCCGCAGGTCGTCAGCGTTATGCTCAACTATAACCGCAAGAATACCAACGTCGTCACGGGAGAGGAGTACGTCTGCCTTGCCGGCAAGCCGTATATCGAGGACGAGCTGCTGGGACTGACCTTCCGCGTTGCCCCCGCAGCCTTCTGGCAGGTCAACCGCGAGGGTGCCGAGCTACTCTACTCCATTGCCGCCGAGAGGGCAGGACTTTCGGGCAACGAGGCTCTGCTCGACCTTTACTGCGGCACCGGCTCGATCGGTCTGACAATGGCGAAAAAAGCAAGAAAGCTGGTCGGTATCGAGATAGTTCGGGACGCCGTTGAATGTGCGCGTCTCAACGCCGAGCTCAACGGTATCGAAAACGCCGAGTTCTACTGCGGTGACGCCTCGGACGCCAAGGGATTCATCGCCTCTGCCGAAAGAGAGGGCGGGGTCAAGATAGACGCCGACGTGGCGATCATAGACCCGCCGCGCAAGGGAACGACCCCCGAGCTGATCGCCTACGTAGCCGAGCGGGACATAAAAAAGGTTGTTTACGTCTCCTGCGCCGCCGACACTCTGGCGCGTGACTGCGCTGAGTTTGCCAAGCAGGGCTACGCTATCGACGGCAGCGTCACCCCGGTCGATATGTTCCCCCGCACAGGACACGTCGAATGTGTCGTTTGTCTGACGAGGTCAGACAAAGCGACGTGATATAACGCCTTACGGCGCGTGATATAGAACGCTTCGCGTTCGTGATATGCACCTGTCGGTGCGTGATATGTCGCTTGCGCGACGTAAGGCGATGGCGTGCCACGCGCACAACGTGCGCATATCACGCTTGCGATAGCAAGCATATCACGAAAGCCAACGGCTTTCTATATCACGCGCGACGAAATCGCGCTATATCTCGACGGCAACGCCGTCCATAGCCTCTCAATATCTTATATATTATATATTATCGCGCGCCCGTTGTCAAGTTTTTATTGACTTTAGCGACAAATTAGGGTATAATTTTTAAGAATAAGTCACAAGGAGTGTCTATGAACAAGGTGCTTTACGACAGGCTTATTGATACGCTTCGCCAGAATTACAGGCAGACGCAGCTATACGCCGCCCTGCTTAACGGTCACGAG
>JAZKZA010000071.1:0-11483 GCA_045612445.1 Eubacteriales bacterium
TCTCGATTACAAAGAGATCATCGACGAGTGGCAGAAGGACGAAAATGTTCACGTTCATCTTACTATCGACCGTGAGCAGGAGGGCTGGGACGGTCACGTCGGATTCGTTCCGAACTACGTCAAGGAGCTTGATTTCAAGCCCACGTCCACAGCTGTTGTTTGCGGACCTCCCATTATGATAAAGTTCACTCTTGCAGGACTCATCGAGCTTGGCTTCGATAAGTCGCAGGTCTTTACCACGATGGAGATGCGTATGAAGTGCGGTGTCGGTAAGTGCGGCCGCTGCAACATCGGAAACAAGTACGTCTGCAAGGACGGTCCCGTTTTCAGATGCGACCAGCTTGACGAACTTCCCAACGAATATTAAGGGGATAAAACAATGGAAAAATTGGTTAATGTATATCTTTTCGGCAAAAAATATGAAGTGCCGAGCAATCTGACTATCATGACGGCTATGGAATATGCCGGATATCAGCTGGTTCGCGGTTGCGGATGCCGTAACGGCTTCTGCGGTGCCTGCGCTACCATCTACCGTATTAAGGGACAGAAGGAGCTCAAGGTCTGCCTCGCGTGCCAGACTCAGGTCGAGAACGATATGTACGTTGCGACTCTGCCTTTCTTCCCGCTCGTCAAGCAGGTCTACGATATTGAGACGATCGCTCACGACCAGCAGGTCATGATGCAGCTCTATCCCGAGATCTATGCTTGTATCGGCTGCAACGCCTGCACCAAGAGCTGTACTCAGGAGCTGAACGTTATGCAGTACATCGCCGCCGCCCAGAGAGGTGACTTCGAGAAGTGCGCCGAGCTGTCGTTCGACTGCGTTATGTGCGGAGTTTGCTCGTCGAGATGCCCCGCAGGTATCTCGCACCCGCAGGTCGCTCTGCTTGCTCGCCGTATAAACGGCAAGTACCTCGCCCCGAAGACGGCTCACCTGGCAGACCGCCTCGTTGAGATCGAGAACGGTACCTACGAGGAGCTGCTCCAGAACCTTATGCAGAAGCCCATTTCCGAGATGAAAGAGCTTTACAACAACCGCGAGATAGAGAAATAAGGGGGCAATAGTATGTATTCGTCTGATATCAAAGAACTGATAAAGAAGGTCGAAGCTCGTCGTGAGTATAACACCAGCTACGAGCCCGCAAGAATGACCGCAGAGCAGAAGGAACAGCTGCTTGCCACCTATCACCCCGACTACCGCGCAGACCAGTTCGAGCTGCTCAAGGTCGGTGCAAACAAGGGTGAGAAGGTCCCCCACGAGCTTGCCGAGATGCTTCAGGCTCACAGCCGCATTACGGCAGACTCTGTAAACCTTGACGACGTTGCCTACGACGTTGACGTTCTCGTCATCGGAGGTGGCGGAGCAGGCTCTTCGGCAGCTATCGAGGCCAAGAGAGCCGGCGCGAACGTTATGATCGTGACCAAGCTTCGTATAGGCGACGCCAACACCGTTATGGCAGAGGGCGGAATCCAGGGCGCAGACAAGCCCCACGACTCGCCCGCAATTCACTACATCGACGCTTTCGGCGGCGGACACTTCGCCGCAAAGCCCGAGCTGCTTTATAAGCTGGTCAACGAAGCTCCGGACGCCATCAACTGGCTCAACGAGCTGGGCGTCGAGTTCGATAAGGCTGCCGACGGAACTATGATAACTACTCACGGAGGCGGAACCTCGCGCAAGCGTATGCACGCCGCGAAGGACTATACCGGCTCTGAGATCATGAGAACTCTTCGTGACGAGGTCTTCAACCTTCAGATCCCCGTCGTCGACTTTACCGCCGCTATCGAGCTGATCCTTGACGAGAACGGTAAGTGCGCGGGAGCAGTACTTATGAACATGGAGACCAAGGAGCTTATGGTCGCCAAGGCAAAGACTGTCATCATTGCAACCGGCGGTGCAGGTCGTATGCACTACCAGGGCTTCCCGACCTCTAACCACTACGGAGCAACTGCAGACGGTCTGGTACTCGGTTACCGCGCCGGCGCAAAGCTGCTCTATGCAGATACTCTCCAGTACCATCCGACCGGTGTTGCATATCCCGAGCAGATCTTCGGCGCTCTCGTTACCGAGAAGGTCCGTTCGATCGGCGCTAAGCTCGTAAATGCAAACGGTGAGGTCTTTATGCACCCGCTGGAGACCCGTGACGTCTCGGCTGCTTCGATCATTCGTGAGTGCTCGGATCGCGGAAACGGTGTTTACACCGGTTCGGGATATGGCGTTTGGCTCGATACTCCTATGATCGAGCGTATCCACGGAGAGGGAACTATCATGGCGAGAATCCCTGCCATGCACCGTATGTTCAATAAGTACGGAATCGACATTCGCTACGAGCCGATCCTCGTTTACCCCACTCTGCATTACCAGAACGGTGGACTTGACATCGGCGCTGACTGCCAGACCTCGAACATTGAAAATCTGTTCGTAGCAGGTGAGGCGGTCGGTGGTATCCACGGACGTAACCGTCTGATGGGTAACTCGCTGCTCGATATAATCGTCTTCGGACGTGACGCCGGACGCTCGGCGGCAGAAAAGGCAAAGAACACCGACTGCGGCAAGCTCACGCTGGCTCATATTGCCGAGTTTGAGGCTAAGATCCGCGAGGCGGGAATCGAGACCGACAAGGTATCGCCCCTGCTTCTTCCGACCTACAGCCACGGCAATCCCAAGCGCTCCTAATTGATCGGAGGCGATAATAATGGGCCCGATCGCACAGTTTTTTCACAACCTTTTCTCAATGGGTGGCACGGCTGTTGTGCTCGCCGGAACGTTTCTGATCTGCTTTATCGGCTATGCCCTCGGTCGCATCAAGATCAAGGGCATCAGCCTTGGAGATTCGGGTGTTTTCATCGTGGCGTTGCTCTTCGGTTGGCTGTTTACCCTCCCGGTGCTCAAGGAGCTTCCGATCCTTTCCCGCTTCTATATCTCGGGCAGTGCAACCACGGCGTTTGCTAACTATAAGTTCATTCAGACCGTAGGACTCGTACTGTTCGTTACCTCGGTGGGATACATCGCCGGGCCGAGATTTTTCAAAAATCTCAAGAAAAATGCAAAATCGTACGTTCCGCTTGGAGCGATAATCATTACTGTCGGTGTTGCTATCGCAGTTCTGTTTGCCCTCATTCCGGGTATCGGAGCCGACTTCAGTAACGGTATCCTTTCGGGAGCGCTTACCTCGACGCCCGCCTTCTCGGCGGCGCAGGAGGTTGCCGAAAACGCGGGACTCGTCTCGCTCGGTCATGCTATCGCGTATCCGTTCGGAGTTATCGGAGTCGTGGTTTTCGTTCAGCTTATGCCGAAGCTTCTCAAGGCAGATATGGATCACGAACGAGAGCTGATCAAGGGAAGTTCCAAAGCGGAGGAAGCCTCCGAAAAGAAGAAGTCCAAAAAGCTCTTCTCGCTTGAGGAGCACGGCTTTGCCGCATTCGGTCTTGCCGTCGTTCTTGGCATACTGCTTGGCAGTATCAAGATCCCGCTGACCGCCGCCGGCTTTGACGGTGCTTGCTTCTCGCTGGGCAATACCGGCGGACCGCTGATCGTGGCACTCGTGCTCGGTCACTTCGGTCGCATCGGAAGACTTAATCTCAAGGTATCCGAGCATATGCTCAAGATATTCCGCGAGTTCGGACTGATCCTGTTCTTGGCAGGAGCCGGCGTTGAGGGCGGAGTTGAGCTGGTCGCCCAGGTCAGCGCTTCGACCTACGGACCTATGATCATTCTGTACGGCTTTATTGCAGGTGCTGTAATGACGGTAGTTCCGCTGATCGTCGGATTTGTTCTGGCAAAGAAGGTCTTCAAGCTTCAGCTGCTCAACAACCTCGGCTCGCTGACGGGCGGTATGACGAGTACTCCCGCACTTGGAACGCTTATCGGTGTTTCGGGAAGCGACGACGTTGCCGCCGCCTATGCCTCGACCTACCCGGTCGCGCTGGTACTTGTCGTTCTGGCGTCTAACCTTATCGGAACCTTCATATAAAATAATAAAATACGGAGATTGATTATGACTAACAATAAGCACATACTTAATTGGATAGACGAAATGTCCGCCATGACCAAGCCGGACCGTATCGTCTGGATCGACGGTAGCGAGGAGCAGGCAGAGGCTCTGCGCGCCGAGGCTTGCTCGACCGGTGAGATCATCAAGCTCAACGAGGAGCTCCTCCCCAACTGCTATCTGCACAGAACCGCTATCAACGACGTTGCCCGCGTTGAGGGACGTACCTATATCTGCACCCCCACCAAGGAGGATGCAGGTGCTATCAACAACTGGATGGATCCCGCCGAGATGTATGCAAAGCTGAAGAAGCTGTACACAGGCTCGATGCAGGGTCGCACCATGTACGTTATTCCTTACTCGATGGGTGTTGTCGGCTCTGACTTCGCCAAGTACGGAATCGAGCTGACCGACTCGATCTACGTCGTTCTGAACATGCTCATTATGACCCGTGTCGGAACTAACGTTCTCGAGGCTCTGGGTGACAGCGCAGACTACATCAAGGGTCTGCATGCTCGCGCCGATATCGACGAGGAGAACCGTTACATCGTTCACTTCCCGCAGGATAACACCATTATGTCGGTCAACTCGGGATACGGCGGAAACGTTCTGCTCGGAAAGAAGTGCTTTGCACTTCGTATAGCCTCCTACCTCGGACGTAAAGAGGGCTGGATGGCAGAGCATATGCTCATTCTCGGAATCGAGTATCCTAACGGCGAGACCAAGTATATCACTGCCGCATTCCCGTCTGCTTGCGGTAAGACCAACCTCGCTATGCTCATTCCGCCGGAAATCTACCGCAACAAGGGTTACAAGGTCTGGTGCGTCGGTGACGACATTGCCTGGCTCCGTGTCAACCCTGAGGACGGCAAGCTCTACGCCGTTAACCCCGAGAACGGATTCTGCGGCGTTGCTCCCGGAACTAACGACAAGTCTAACCCCAACGCGCTTGCAACCTGTATGCGTGATACCATCTTCACCAACGTTGTTCACGACACCAAGAACAACACCGTTTGGTGGGAGGGACTCAACAACAATCCGCCTCAGCCCGGAAACGCTATCGACTGGAAGGGCAATCCTTGGGATTGCACCAAGTTCGACAAGAAGGATAAGTCGACCTGCGGAGCTCATCCGAACAGCCGCTTTACCGCTCTTGCACAGAACTGCCCCTGCATTTCGTCCGAGTTTAACAGCCTGAAGGGCGTTCCGGTTTCGGCTATCGTCTTCGGTGGGCGCCGTGCAAAGACTGCTCCGCTGGTATATCAGTCGACCAGCTGGCAGAACGGAACCTTCGTCGGTTCTATCATGGCATCTGAGACCACTGCTGCCGCCGCCGGCGCAGTTGGAGTTGTCCGTCGTGACCCGATGGCAATGAGACCCTTCGTTGGATACAACATGGGTGAGTACTGGGCACACTGGCTCAACATGGGCAAGAACATTCCCAACCCGCCCCAGATCTTCCACGTCAACTGGTTCCGCACCGATGACGAGGGTAACTTCATCTGCCGCGGATTCGGAGATAACCTCCGTGTTCTTCTCTGGATCATCAAGCGTTGCGAGGGCAAGATCGACGCCGAGCTGACTCCCATCGGATATGTTCCGAAGGCAGAGGACATCGACGTTGAGGGACTTGACGGTATCAGCATTGATACTATCAAGGAGCTTCTCTCGGTCGATACCGAGTCGTGGCTTGCAGACGTTGAGAACATCAAGGAGTTCTATGCTCTCGTCGGTGACAGCGTTCCTGCCGAGCTGAAGGAAGAGCTCGCCGCTCTCGAGGCAAGACTGTCCAAATAAGCTTATTAGCGCGGGGGATAATATGCCCCCGCGCTTTGGCAGTATAAAAGGCCTAAAAGAAAGGAAAGTGTGATGAACAAAAAACAACAAGTCGTGGTTTTTAGTGCGGCGCTCGTCTGCTTTATACTGTTTGCTCTGCTGACCGTTGCGGTCTTGACGCTTGACGTTGACAGTATCGGGCCGCAGGAGTCGTCGGTCGGGCTTTCGAGCCTTAACTCAAAAATGCGCGATGCAATACCGTATAACGCTTTTCTTTACGAGCTGACCGAGCTTTTGGGACTGCTCGCCCTGGCGAGTGCGGTGGTGTTTGCGTTGCTTGGTGTGATCCAGCTGATAAAGGGTCGTTCTCTCAAGGCGGTCGATAAGGACATATACCTTCTCGCCGCGCTTTACGTCGTGACCTTGGCAAGCTACCTTTTCTTTGAAACGTTCGTCGTCAACTACCGACCTGTGATAGCTTCGGGCGGAGAGCTTGAGGCGTCGTTTCCGTCGTCGCATACCCTGCTCGCCGTGACATTTATCGGCTCTGCTATGTATCAAACGCTTCGCAGAGTAAAGAGAGATATGGTCAAGTATTCAGTATTCTCGGCAGGCGGTGTTTTGATGGTGCTGACCGTTATAGGGCGCTTTCTTTGCGGCGTTCATTGGTTCACCGATATACTCGGCGGGCTCCTGCTTGGCGGAGCGATCCTTTTCGCCTACGTCGGTGCTTGCGAGAAGATCGGGTGAGTGAAAAGACCTACTTTGAGGTAGGTCTTTTCTTTTTTGCACCGATAAAGCTATAAAATGTTAAACGGAATATTGTTTTTTGCGGCTAAATGTGATATCATAGTGGGGAAGGATTTCAAAGGAGATTTGTTTTTATGGATTGGTGGATAGTCCCCGGTGTGGTCGTAGGTCTGGCGGCGTTACTCTTGACGACGGCGTACGTTTGCTACAGACTGACCTTCGCCGTTCCCAAAAAATACAAGACCGCCCGTCCCTTGATCCCCAAGGGGGGACAGTACGACGAGGTGTCCGAGATCTCGAAGAGGCTGGTCGATGAGGTCATGGCGATCCCCTGCGAGGAGATAAGTATAAAGACCAAGGACGGGCTGACTCTTTTCGGTCGTTACTATGAAAAAACGCCGGGTGCGCCGGTCGATATAATGTTTCATGGCTACAGAAGCTCGTCGTTGCTCGATTTCAGCGGCGGTGTTCAGCTCGTAATGGAGTGCGGGTGTAACGCCATAATGGTTGACCAACGCTCACACGGAAGAAGCGACGGGCGTTGCCTCAGCTTCGGTATTTCGGAGCGTCACGACCTCGTTGAGTGGGTCAATTACGCCGTTGAGCGCTTTGGCAACGACGTAAAAATAATACTTTCGGGAATGTCTATGGGCGCGGCAACCGTGCTTATGGCATCCGAGCTTGATCTGCCCGAAAACGTCGTTGGTATATTCTCGGATTGCGGCTATTCCTCGCCGCGCGAGATAATCAGAAAGGTTCTCCGCGATATGAAGCTGCCCGTTGGACCGACCTATTTTATGATCCGCCTTGGAGCGCGTCTCTTCGGTGGGTTTGATCCCGATTCGGCGTCTGCCGAGTCGGCGTTGGCAAATAATTCGCGCATTCCCGTTCTGTTTATTCACGGTGAGGACGACCGCTTCGTTCCTTGTGAGATGAGCCGACGAAATTACGACGCATGCCGTGCTGAAAAACGTCTGTTGACCGTTAAGGATGCCGGTCACGGTCTGAGTTATCTGGTCGATTACGAGAGCTATAGCCAAGCGGTCAAAGAGTTTTTGAGCAAGGCGCACGGCGCGCGCTGAGGAGGATAGCTTGAAGATATACGATATTTCGCAGGAGGTCTTTTCCTGTGCGGTCTACCCGGGCGATACCTCGCCGAGCTATGCTGCCGTCCAACGTATCGAGTCCGGCTCTTTATATAATCTGAGCGACGTTAATATGAGCGCCCACAACGGAACTCATATCGACGCGCCCTATCACTTTATCTCCGACGGTAAGACTGTCGACGCGATACCGCTTGAAAAAACGGTCGGTCGGTGTATCGTTGCCGAGCATCGGGGAAGAATGACGGCGGGGGACGTCAAACGGATAGTCGGATCGACTGACGACCGCGAGGCGGCGAAAAGAGTTCTGATAAAAGGAGACGCCGTTGTTACTGCCGACGCCGCGCGAGGCTTCGTTGAAGCCGGAGTTTGCCTTGTCGGTATCGAGTCGCAGTCGTTTGGCGAGATCGACGCACCTATGGAGGCACACAAAATACTGCTCACCGAGGAGATCGTACTGCTTGAGGGTATAAGACTTTCTTCGGTCGAGGCAGGGAGCTACCTTCTCTCTGCCGCACCGCTGAAGCTTGGCGGACTGGACGGTGCGCCCGTCAGGGCTCTGTTGATAGACCTAAATGATTTGGAAACAAAATGACTATTGAAATTTAATTCGATTTGTTCTATAATATAAGAAGAAAGCTTGAAAAAAGGAGACACGTATGATAAGCAAATCAATCAAATATGTAGGTGTCAACGACCATAATATCGATCTTTTCGAGGGACAGTACGTTGTCCCCAACGGAATGGCTTATAATTCTTACGTCATAATGGACGCAAAGATCGCCGTTATGGATACGGTCGACGCAAAGTTTACACACGAATGGCTTGATAACCTGAACAACGTTCTGGGCGGTCAAAAGCCCGATTATCTGGTCGTTCAGCATATGGAGCCAGACCACTCGGCAAACATAATGAGCTTTATCAAGACTTATCCCGATGCCACGATCGTTTCGTCGGACAAGGCGTTTAAGATGATGAATAACTTCTTCGGGACCGATTTTTCGGATCGCAGGATCGTGATTGGTGAGGGAGACGTTCTGCCGCTTGGTGAGCACGAGCTTCATTTCATAACCGCCCCGATGGTGCATTGGCCCGAGGTCATCGTAACCTACGAGAGCACCGAGAAGGTGCTTTTCTCGGCGGACGGGTTCGGTAAGTTTGGCGCACTCGACGTCGATGAGGACTGGGCGTGCGAGGCTCGACGCTACTATTTCGGTATTGTCGGCAAGTACGGCGCGCAGGTTCAAGCACTTCTGAAAAAGGCGGCAACACTTGAGATCAACACTATCTGCCCGCTTCACGGACCGGTGCTTCGCGAGAACCTCGGATACTACATCGACCTCTATAAGACCTGGTCGAGCTATCAGCCTGAGGAGGAGGGAATCGTTATCGCGTATACCTCGGTATACGGTAACACCAAGAAGGCGGTGTTGACGCTTGCCGAAAAGCTCAAGGAAAAGGGTTGCCCCAAGGTCGTCGTCAATGACCTTGCCCGTTGCGATATGGCAGAAGTTGTTGAGGACGCCTTCCGCTACAGTAAGCTGGTCCTTGCAACCACCACGTATAACGCCGAGATCTTCCCGTTTATGCGCGAGTTCATCTCGCACTTGACCGAGCGTAACTACTCAAACAGAACAGTCGCTCTCATCGAAAACGGAAGCTGGGCACCTATGGCGGCGAAGGTCATGCGCGGAATGCTTGAAAAGTCGAAGAACCTGACATTTACCGAGACTACGGTAAGAATACTGTCGGCCCTGAACGGAGAAAGCTCGAGTCAGCTTGAGGCTCTGGCGGATGAGCTTTGCCGTGAGTATATCGCCCTGCGAGGCAACGACGTCAACAAGAACGACCCCACGGCGCTCTTTAACATCGGGTACGGACTGTACGTCGTCACCTCGAACGACGGTAAGAAGGATAACGGACTGATAGTCAATACCGTCACGCAGGTCACGAACGTTCCGAACCGCATCGCCGTTACAATCAATAAGGAAAACTATTCGCATCACGTTATCAAGCAGACCGGAAAGATGAACATAAACTGCCTGTCGGAGGACACGCCCTTCTCGATCTTTGAGAGATTCGGCTTCCAGAGCGGCAGAAACACCGATAAATTTGCCTCGTACGATAGCGAGCTGCTGCGTTCGGATAACGGTCTCGTCATTCTTTCGAGAAATATAAACTCGTTTATGTCGCTTGAGGTAGAGCAGTACGTTGACCTTGATTCTCACGGGATGTTCATCTGCAAGGTGATCGAGTCGCGAGTCATCTCGGATAAGCCTACGATGACGTATAGCTACTATCACAGTAAGGTAAAGCCCAAGCCCGAAACGGCGGGTAAGAAGGGCTACGTCTGTACTATATGCGGCTTCGTTTACGAGGGGGATACCCTTCCGGACGACTACGTTTGTCCGCTTTGTAAGCACGGCGCATCCGACTTTGAGCCGATAGAATAAAAGAAAAGCCAACGGAAGACCCAATTGGGTCTTCCGTTGGCTTTTATCAGGAGTACATACCGTTTGTAGCGAGATAGGCGTAGAGCTGCTGACCGTGGTTCTGTTCTTCCTTTTGAATGTGAGCTAACGCGTCGCGCAGGGCAGGGCTTGAAAACTCAAAAACACTGGTGTCGTAAACGCTTGAAACGTGCTTTTCCATGGCAAGGGCGTCGCGGCAAAGATAGCCGTCAGCCTTTTTGGACTCGGCGTTGCAGGAAGAGGGGGCAGGCGAGGACGCCTGGGCGGCGCAGGAGGGCGCGCTACCGGTCGAAACGGGCTTACCTGCCAGGATATCGTTTATGGTCTGAAGGTGGGTCTGCTCGGCAGAAAGAATGCTGCCAAAGAGATTTTTGAGGGCGGGGTCGCAGGCGTCGGACTGATACTTGGTGTATTTTTCAATGCAAAGCTGTTCCTGCGATTTAAGATCTTTTAAGAGTTCGGTTTCTTTTTGTGTGAGTACCACGGGCTTGATCTCCTTTCTTTTGGTATAAAAAGTATTTGCCCGAAGTACGCGCTTTATTCAAGATGCCGCCGAAAAGCCAAGATAACACAAGACCTCCTCGGATATGCGCCGAGGAGGTCTTGGGCATTGCTATGAAATTTTATATTCCAAACAAAAGCATTCCCACAACGCCGGAAATAACTACAAGCAGAATGGAGGAAAACTCTTTCTTTTTGATGCGTTTCCATATAATCGGTATACCTATCACTACCGCAAGCACAACAAGCATTCTTGGGTCGAAAGAGAGGTTTATAGTACTTACGGTATCAATACCAAAGAAAACTGTTAAAGCCATTGTTACCGCTATCGATACGATCAGACCACCCAGAGCCGGACGCATACTTGCAATGAATGTTTTAACGAGCGGATATTTCAACAGATTCTTGATGCATGCCGCCACTATGAGAATAATGATAAACGACGGCAAGACCACACCTATCGTTGCGAGAAGCGCGCCGAGGAATCCGCCCTGCTCATAACCGATATAGGTAGCCATATTTACGGCTATCGGTCCGGGTATGACGGTTTCAACGCCGACGAAGTTTAAAAGCTCTTCTTCGGTCATCCAACCGTAGCTCAGAACGGAGTCACCGATCAGAGAAAGCATAGCGTAACCACCGCCAAAGGCAAATGCACCGACCTTTAGGAAGGTAAGAAATAATTGCAAATAAATCATTTGTTATCCTCTCCCTTCGCTTTTCTCTTTTTAAGGAAGAATACGGAAAGTCCGAGAATACCTGCGGCAAATATAAACCACACGGACGAGATGTGAATGTCAAAGAGCGTGCAGAGTATCATTCCAACACAGGTAATGGAAAACACGGTGATGTTGATGGGCGTTTTTTTCATCTTTTTAAGTATTTTAAGC
>JAZKZA010000072.1:0-6034 GCA_045612445.1 Eubacteriales bacterium
TGTTCCTCGACGGCGGCGTGATCCTTGAGGAGGGAACGCCATTTTATGCTAATTCGGAAAATCTTGTATTACCCGACGAGGATACTGAATATAATATGTATAACGACGCGTGGAAGACGCTCGAGAGCCGTGGCCTTTCTCGGTATGAGATCAGCAACTTCGCGGCGAGCGCCTTCCGATCGCGTCACAACCTAAAATATTGGCACTACGACGAATACCTCGGCTTCGGTTGCTCGGCGCACTCGCTCTTCGGCGGAAAACGATTTTACGCACCGCGCGAGATCGAGTCGTATATAGCCGGACGCTTTACCGAGGGAGAAGACCCGACCGACCCGAAAAACGAGTTCGTTATGCTCGGTATGCGACTTACCGAGGGGGTCGACGAGGCTGAATTTTCTCGTCGCTTCGGTCAAAGCTTCGAGGAGTGCTACGGCAGGGCACTCAAGCCCTTCGCAGACCGCGGACTGGTCGTCCGCGAGAGAGGCAGGACCCGTTTTTCGGATGAAGGCTTTTACGTCAGCAACGCCGTCCTCTCCGAGATACTGTCCTTTGAGAATTTTTCTTAAAGCCCTTGACAAGACTCACCTTTTTCGTTACAATATTAGTAACGAAATTATAGACCGTGGAGGTTCAAAATGGAAGAGAATAAGCTTGAATACGACGTATATACACTGACCGACGAGGAGGGCAACGAAAGCGAGTTCGTGCTCATCGGTAAGGTCGATATGAAGGGCAACACCTATTTCGCTCTCGTTCCCGCCAATGCCGACGAGGAATCCGAGTACCTTGAGTACGTTATCCTTCGCTGTGAGACGGAGGACGGTGAAGAGGTCCTCGTTTCGGTCGACGATGACGACGAGTATGACGACGTTGCCGATTACTTCGACGATCTTTTCGCCGAGGAGATCGACTGCGACGCCGACGCCAAGTAAAAGATAAAATTCCTGCTTAGTTTGTGATTGTGGTGTAATTAAACCCACAAACGAAAAAAGGAGCTCGAAAGAGATTCCGAGGTGGTTTGCAGGCCTCCCGACCGACGCGCGATCGACTTGTCTCGCCGTCGTCTCGGACGTTGGAAGCAGTAAAGCCGAGGATAGAGCACCGCCCAGCAACATGCCGGGTTTCTCATTCATCACAACACGGCTCGGTGGGGTCACATATCGGTGAAACGAAATAAACGGAGATAAGATGCACGGCTCGAGAGTTCGTTTCTCGCGCGGTCTTATCTCCGTTTTTCATAACTAAAACATTGGAGGTAACATAAAATGGGAATCATCAAAGCATTTTTCAGCGGCATCGGCGGCGGACTTGCGGACCAGTGGGAAGAGGTCATCGAAGCCGGCGAGATGTCGGATACCACGGTATTCACAAAGGGAGTCAAAGTCAGACGTAACGACCGACGCAACTCGAACAAAAAAGGAAGCGACGACGTTATCTCGAACGGATCGGTCATTCACGTTTACGATAATCAGTTCATGCTCCTCGTCGACGGCGGAAAGATAGTCGACTTCACCGCCGAGCCGGGATACTATACCGTCGACAACAGTGCCGCGCCCTCGCTCTTTTGCGGTCAGTTCGGCTCGTCGATCAAGGATATGTTCGAGCGAGTAAAATACGGTGGAGTACCGTCCTACAAGCAACAGGTCTTCTTCATCAACCTCCAGGAGATAAAGGGCATCAAGTTCGGAACCAAGAGCCCCGTCAACTACTTCGACAGCTTCTATAACAGTGAGCTCTTCCTGCGCGCCCACGGAACTTACTCGATCAAGGTCACAGACCCCGTTAAGTTCTACGCCGAGGCACTCCCGAAGAACGTCGATACCGTTGACATCAGCCTCATCAACGAGCAGTATCTCTCCGAGTTTCTCGCGGCACTGACGTCGGCGATCAACCGTATGTCGGCAGACAATATACGTATCTCGCACGTCGCCTCGCGCTCGCTCGAGCTTTCCAAGTACATGGCAAGCGAGCTTGACGACGACTGGAAGCAGCTTCGCGGCTTTGAGGTACTGTCGGTCGGTATCGCGAGCATCTCGTATGACGACGAATCCAAAAAACTCATCAATATGCGCAATCAGGGCGCTATGCTGGGCGACCCCGCCGTTCGCGAGGGCTACGTTCAGGGCGCGGTCGCACGCGGTATGGAGGCAGCGGGAAGCAACTCCTCCGGAAGCACCGCAGCATTTATGGGAATGGGCGTGGCTATGAACGCCGGCGGCAGCTTTATGTCTGCCGCGTCGCAGTCCAACCAAGCCCAGATGCAGTCTCAGGCGGCTGCCGCCGAAAAGGATCTTTGGACCTGCGCTTGCGGAAGCAAGAACGCCGGTAAGTTCTGCTCCGAGTGCGGCAAGGCAAAGCCTGACGAGTCGGGTAGCTGGGTCTGCTCTTGCGGAGCTAAGAGCAACGGTAAGTTCTGCCCCGAGTGCGGCAAGGCAAAGCCTGCCGACGACAAGTGGTTCTGCACCGAGTGCGGTAAGCAGAACAGCGGAAACTTCTGCGCCGAATGCGGAAGCAAGAGACCTTAATGGACGCAACAGTTACTTATCAGTGCCCAAACTGCGGCGCGGGACTGCTCTTTGACCCCGAAAAGCAAAGGTTTTGCTGCGAATTCTGTCTTTCGGACTTCACTCAGGAGGAGCTGAACGACACCGACGCCCGCGAAAAAGCACAGCAAGCATCTCGCGACGGCGAAGAGTTCTGCGGTCAGATGCTCGAATACCTCTGCCCCAACTGCGGAGCTGAGGTCATCGCCGACGAGTCCACCGCCGCCGACTACTGCTACTACTGTCATAACCCCGTCGTCCTGTCGGGTAAGCTGTCGGGTCAGATGCGCCCGGCACGTATAATCCCCTTCAAGTTCGATAAGGACTCGGCAAAGAAAAAGTTCCTTGACTGGGCAAAGAAAAAGCGCTTCTGCCCCAAGGACTTCTTCTCGGACGAGAACGCCGACAAGATACAGGGAGTTTATTTCCCCTTCTGGGTCACCGACGCCGATACCGTCAGCCGCCTTGATACGGTTGCTCACCGAACCCGCGTCTGGTTCGTCGGCAACAAAAAATACATAGAGACCTCCGACTACCGAGTGGTCCGTCGCGCCAACATTCATTTCGAGGACATCGTGACGTCTGCCCTTTCAAAGGCGGACAAGACTATGCTCGAGGGCGTTCTGCCCTACCCCTCCGATTCGCTTCAGGAGTTCGATATGCCCTATCTGCTCGGCTTCGTTGCCAAAAAGCGAGATATCGAGCGCGAAACGCTGACCGGTGAGGTCCGCTCGCGAATGAACGGATATGCGAACGCCCTCCTTCGCGGAACGGTTCGGGGCTACAACACCGTCGACGCCGGAAGCGTCAACGTAGACGTCCAAAAGAGCCATTGGGAATACGCTCTCCTGCCGGTCTGGGTGCTCACCTATAAAAAGGGCAACCGTACCTATACCTTCGCGATGAACGGACATACCGAAAAGATATACGGCGAGCTGCCCCTCTCGGGCGGTCGACTTGCCGTGCTCGGCTCGGCCGTCGGTATTGCCGCCGCCGTTTTATCGGTCTTATTGGGGGTGATGGCGTGTCTGTAAAGTCTTTTTCGGCTATCGTCTGCCTGATCCTTATCCTCACGCTGACCGCCCTGCCCGTCTCGGCAGACGCGTCGCGAGTGGTCGACCGACTCGGTACCTTCAGCGACGCCGAGCTTTCGCGTCTTAACGAAAGCATCGCCGCCGCCGAGGAGAGCTCGGACGGTATCGCTATCTATATCGTGACCGCCGAGCATCGCTATTCGAACAGTGATATGCCCACCGTCGTCGGGCGCTCCCGCTCGGACGACCTTTGCATACTTCTTATCGAGGACGACCTGCACTACACCCTTTACACCTACGGAAAGGCCGACGACCGCGTTTCAAACGTCGAGGTCGACGACCTGCTGGACGACGACGGCGTTTACGGCAACATAAAGTCGGGGCGCGTTTTTGAAGGAGCTCTCCGCTTCGTTGAGTTAGCCCCCGCCGCGCTGGGAGTTCCCTATTCGACGATAATAACCGTGAGCCTGATACTCGGAGGTATTGCGGCGGCGATCGCCGTCGGCACCGTCGTGTCAAAATACAAAATGAAGAGCCGACCCACCAACTATCCACTTGAAAAATACGCCACGATGGACCTGACCTCAAACGAGGATCAGTTTATCGGAAAGCATATCGCGGTCGTCGTGACCTCGTCCGGAAGTCACGGGGGACGAGGCGGACGCGGTGGCGGTGGCGGCGCGCGAGGTGGCAGATGACCAAAACCGAGCTTCGTAAATTCTGGAAGAGCAAGCGCGACGCCCTGATCGATACGGTCGAGAGCGACGCCGAGCTTTGCCGTCGCATCTGTGAGCTTGACGAGTTCTCCAAGTGTGAGACCGTGCTGCTCTACTATCCCGTGGGACGCGAAACGAACGTCCTGCCTATAATGTCAGCCGCGCTGGATCGGGGAAAGCGAGTTGCCTTCCCTAAGTGCGATAAGGCGACTCACCGCATGACCTTTTATTACGTCTCGTCACCCGAAGAGCTGACGTCAGGCGCGTACGGCATACCCGAGCCGACCACCTCTCAGCCTTACGGCGGCGAGCGCTCGGTCTGTATCCTGCCCGCCCTCGCCTTTGACCGTGACCGAAACCGTCTCGGCTACGGCGGAGGCTACTACGACCGCTTTCTTGCCGATTACCGCGGTGTGTCTATCGCGCCGGTCAGAGAAGGCTTTTTGTCCGACTCTACCCTGCCCACCGACGAATACGACCGAAAATGCGACCTTTTAGTAACCCCCGAGGAGGTTTTGAAAAACGACCGTGAATAAGCTCAAAAATTACATAAAGGGGCTCACGCTCGAGCCGGCTATGCTGGTCGTTTTCGTTTTTCTGATGCTCCTCTTTTCTCGTCTGGTCGTGTCTCAGCTGAGCAACGAGACCAACGAGTACCTCGTGCTGATAATCCTTCAGCTGCTGACCTTCGGCATACCATGCGCCATCTGGAACAGGCTTCGTGACCTGCCGCGATTCCGCGAGGGTAAGCGTCGCTTCGTGACCCGACTGCGATTTGCACCGCCGAAGCTCTCACATATCGTTATCATAGGCGCGGCTACCGCGGCTCTGATGTCGGGCTGCCTGCTTTTCAGCATCGGTCTTTCGGGGCGCTCCTCACTTGAGGGTAGCTTCTCGCTCTACGACACCTTCGTTTCAAGATACAACGGAACGCCGCTCGGCGTGCTCTGGCTCGTTCTCGCCTACGCCGCCCTGCCCGCCTTCTGCGAGGAGCTGTTGTTCAGAGGTGTCCTTGCCGCCGAATACGACAAGTACGGCGTTGTCTGCTCGATCGCGATGACCACGCTTTGGTTCGGCTTCCTCCACTTCAATTTCCAGAAGCTGACCGTCTATCTCTTCGCCGGTCTCGTTCTGGCGGCACTGCTCTACGCCACGCGCTCGGTCTTCTCGGTCATGATCGCGCATTTTCTCTATAATCTGTTCGGACTTTTCGGTCAACAGTATATAACCGAGTTCTACATCACGGCGGGAAGCGTTGGAGTTGCCGTCGTCATACTCATAACGGTGCTCTTGCTCTCGAGTGCTGTCTTCTGCGGCGCGGCGAGACGCCTCTACCTCACCTACGCCAAGCGTGACGAGCCCTCAGACTACCGCGAGCCCTCGTCGAAGGACGAGCTGCTGACCCGCTTCCGTACCGTACTGCTCACCCCCTTTGCCGCTCTTGCGACGGCGATCTTTTTGGGCTTTGCCATCATTATGATATTCGTTTGAAAAATATTTCGAAACTGTTGACTTTTTTCACCTTTGTGATATAATTATACCGTAAAAGAGTAAGAGCGTCGGCGTTAAGTGTTGACCGAACGGGGAGTTGTCGGGCAAACGAAGCCGTATCTGCATGATCGGTGCGGTCGAGGCTCTGCATCCCGCTTTACGGCATTATATCAGGATATTTGTTAAAAACCTCCTTTTTGCCACAGAGTTTGGGAAAAGGAGGTTTTTTTATGAAAGAATACCGTTCGAC
>JAZKZA010000073.1:0-3013 GCA_045612445.1 Eubacteriales bacterium
ATAGACACCCATACGGCAACCAAGGGCGAGTCTGACTGCTTCCCCGACGGAGTTCACCCGAACAGCGACGGACAGGCACTGCTTGCCAAAACGGTCGCGCAGGCGATCCTCAACCAAAAGAACTCGTGATAAAAACAAAAAGGAAAAGCCGATACGGACGCTCCGTATCGGCTTTTTTATTTTTTGATGCCAATTTTACAGAAATTTATTGAAAGTATTTACAAGTCATTGAAAACGTGTTATAATTTGATTGTCACACAAACTAAATAATCGGTAATAGGGGTGTTTTCTTTTTAAAGGGATATTATACCCTTTTTTATGATACTCAAATTTATAGACTTGGTAAAAATGCAAGCTCTTTTAATTTGGGTATGGCTGAAATATTCCTATTCCGATTAGTTTTGTGTGACAACAATCGGAGTTTGCGTTTTTCGGTGCGTGGCTTCGGTCGCGCACCTTTTTATTTTTATATGCTGACGGAGGGAATATGGGCAAGGAATTTCCAAAAAAGGTAATAGATATAACCGGCGTGGAGCTGACGCCCGGTGAACCTACCGTTTGTCTCGGAAACGGCGAGCAGGGCTTTGAGTGCTGTTGCGATGAGTGTGATTACTTTTTGCTTTGCTTTCCGAACTTTTATCCTACTATGAGCCTTATACAACAAACAAAAAAGCGTCAGAAAACGTAAACCGTTTTCTGACGCTTTTTTATTATTCCAAAACCAGTCTGTCGCAGTTGAGGAAGGCGTGCGCTCCCAGCAGTGAGTCGGTCACCACCGTCTGCTCCGCTCCGCAGCTTCGGCAGAACACGCGAACGCCGTCGTCGGTCAGTTCAACTCCGTAGTCGCCCTCGCTGCAACGGCAGGAGATCTTATTCTCCTCGGCAAGGTCGGAGATCACGAACATGATTATGTCCAGTATCTCGGGGTCGGGCAGGCTCTTCTCTCCGTGTGATGAGCCGAGCGCGTCGAGGTTCTCCTGACCCAAAAGGTCAAGCAGCTCCATCTCGGAGCGCGAAAGCTCGGTCGAAACGGCGTTCAGCTCGCCCATAAACGCGATGTTTATATCGGTATAAGGGCAAGGTATCACAAACAGCTCCTTGCCGAAAAAGATGCTTCGACTGACCGTGAAGCTATGCGGCGTCGAGCACATCAGGCAGGGTACGCTCAGGCGAAGCTTGCCGTCCGTCGTCGAAACGACGGTCATCTCGCTCCCGCCGCACTCGCACTTCAGCTTCAGCATATCGGAGGACAGCGCGAAGATGCCAACCGAGCTGACGACGCCGCGTCCGCATTCGGGACAACGGTATGCAACGTAGGTATTTTTGGGATCAATAACCATAAAAAACTCCCATCAAATGTGTTTTCTCGAGCAGTATATGTGGCAAAAGAGTTTCGTGTCAACCGTTCAGCGAGGCGAGCTTTTGCGCGTCGACCGTAACGGTATAGACGTAGCAAAGACCGTCAACCCAATCGTTGACCCGCTTTTCGGTCAGAGCCTCCCTTCCCTGCACGAGGTAGGTCGGCTTACCCTCGGCGAGGTACATAACCACCAGACTTACCGGCGGCTCGTCCTCAAGCAGGATGACCCCGGCGTCTCCTATCTGTCGACCCTCGGCGTAGAGCCACGCGTCGGTGATCGGGTCGCCGCGGAGGACGTCGTAAAGGCAAGAAAAGTCGAAATGCTCCGCCTCGGCGAGCGCTCGCAGAGCCTCCTCGCTTCGCTCACCCGCCTCAAGGGCGGCGAGCAGTGCCTCGGCGGCGGCGGCGTTCAGCTCGGCAGACCCCGCCTCGACCTCAACGACGGCGAGGCTTCGCGTGAGCGAGCTGTCCTTTTCCCCTCCGAGCGAGGAGGTTACAAACGCCTCAACGTCGGCGTCGGTCAGCGAGCTTTTTACGGCGAGCGACCTGCTTTCAAGGTAGGTCTCGTAGATATATTCCTTTTGTATCGCATTACTGTACTCGCTCGACGACACCAGCCCGCCAAAGCTCTCGTAGATCAGCTTTTCAAAGCTTCCGATGGCGGGATCGCGCTTTGCCTGCTCGCTCAGCGGCGCTTTGACCTGATCGTTATAGTAGCTCTGGGCTTGGTTTGCATAGTAGCCGTTCTCGGCGATGGCGACCTCACAGACCAGCAGCAGCGACGTCATATAGTCGACCGTGCTTTGACGGAGGTACTCCCCCCAGCTCACTCCGCTCGGGTGTGGGCTTGACAACTCCTGACCGCTCTGAAGCTCGCCCGATCCGACCGCCTCGTTGACCCGAGCGGTGAAGAAATAGTAATATTCTCCGCTGTCAAAATAGTAATTGTCGGTTCGAACGACGAAGCTGTCGATCTCGGTCTCGTCTCCCACCGAGGGAAAGGACGGACCGACCATCGGCGCGGTGGTCGTTTCGACCACGAAGTCGGCGACCGGTACGCAGGAGGTAAGCAGTGCCGCGACCAGCACGAGGGCGGCGGCGCTGAAAACGCGTGTTTTAGTTCTCATCGTGTATTACGTCTCCTAATCAAAGTGGCACGGAACGAGTCCATGCCACTGATGATCTTTTAATTAACCGAAAACTCTGTCAAGACCTGCCTGGATCTTGTTGACGGCGTACTTCTCGCCGAGCTCCTTCATCCAGTCGTCCATAGCCTCGCCGACCATGGTGTCGACAGTCTTTGCCTGCCATGCGGCAACTCCGTTGCCGAGGAAGTACATAACGTGGAAGCCGTAGTCGGTCTGAACGACGGCGGTGTCACCTGCCTGTCTTGCCTCGTCGTAGATCCAGTCGTTGAACTCCTTGACCATTTCGTCGCGCAGGACGTTCTCGTAAACGACACCGGTGTCGTCGGTATACTTCTCAGCCAGAGCCTCGAAGGTCTCGCGGTTCATAGTTCCTGCCTTGAACTCGGCGAGAACTGCCTCTGCCTTAGCCTTTGCCTCGGCAAGTGCTGCCTCTTCCTCTGCCTTATGCTCGGCGTCGACCGTCTCACTGTCCGAATGGTCGTGAGCCGGAGCGCTGATGAGGATG
>JAZKZA010000074.1:0-5618 GCA_045612445.1 Eubacteriales bacterium
GTCCACCGGAATACTCTCACCGGGGCGAACGAGAACGTGATCTCCCTTGACGATCTCGCCGACGGCTACCGTCACCGCCACTCCGTCGCGAAGCACCGTCGCGCTCTTGGGAGTGAGATCCATAAGTTTTGAGACCGCCTCCGAGGTTCGGTTCTTGGCGCGCATCTCAAGCATTTTTCCAAACAAAATAAGGGTTATTATGATTACCGAGCTTTCAAAATAGTAGCTCCCTACGCCGGACAAGAGGTTATAAAGGCTATATCCCCACGCCGAAAGCGTTCCGACCGAGACCAAAAGGTCCATACCCGGGCTCTTGTTTTTCAAGGACAGCACCGCGGCGCGGTAAAACCTAAGACCAACTCCAAACTGAACGGGCAACGACAGAGCAAGCTGAAGCCAGCCCGCGTGATGGAGCGTGTGAGTCAGCTCGGCGTCGGGAGCGGCGAACATCATCACCATAAGAAAAAGAAAGGGCAACGAAAAGACTGCCGAGATCGCGAAGGCGACCGTCAGTCGTTTCATTTCCCTTTTACGGAACTCGGCGGGGTCTATTATGACCTCGTATCCCGCGCCCTTGATCGCTCGGGTCAGTTTCCTTCGGTCGACCCTTTGGGGGTCGTACTCGATCTCGGCCTTTCCCAACGCGTACGAGACCGAGGCGGTAATTACCCCCTCGGTCTCCAAAAGCGCGTGCTGAGCGGCGGCCGCGCAACGAACGCAGCTCATTCCGCCTATTTTCAAAGTAAGAGTTTCACTTCTTTTGTTCAAAGCTTTCTCCTGTTCAGCTCAAAAATCCTTCTATGATCTTTGCCTCTGCCTCCTCCTCGGTCAGACCAAGGGTGCGGAGCTTGAGTATCTGCTCGCCGGCGATCTTACCGATCGCCGCCTCGTGTATCAGCGCGGCGTCGCCGTGGTTGGCGATAAGTCGGGGCGCGGCGTTGACCGACGCTTGGTCGGCTATGATAGCATCGCACTCCGAGTGTCCGCTACAGGGCGCGTTTCCAACGATATCAGAGGTGTATATCTGCTTCGAGGTGCCACGTGCAACGGCGCGCGATACGATATCCGCCGCCGAGTCAAGTCCGTTCAGCTCGACCTTGAAGTTCGTTTCGGCAAACTGATCCTTCGCCGTCATAAGTCGCTCGCGAACAAGCAGCCTTGCTCCCTCCTCGCAAACGGCAGAGGTGTTACGGACCGAGCGGTCAACGCCTCCGATCTGCTCGGTATCCATCTCGAGCACCGAGTTTTTACCGAGGAATACCTCGGTCACGGGGTCTATGCTTCGACCGCCGCTTCCCATACCCGTTCCGATATGCTTTTCGACGTATTTTACGCGCGAGCCCTCCTCAAGGAAGAAGCGATGGATGCCGTTGTGTCTTGCATCGTGACCGTCCGAGGTGTGAACTCCGCAGCCCGCAACGATAACGACGTCGGCATCCTTTCCGACGAAAAAGTCGTTGTAAACGAGGTCGTTGACGTCACCGTGAGTGACGCAGGCGGGAATATACACCGTCTCACCGACAGTTCCCGCGGCGATACGAATGTCGATACCCGGCTTGTCGGTCTTGTTTTCTATCTTTATATTTTCGCTCGACTGACGTCCGGCACAGCCGCCGTCCTCACGAATGTTGTACGCCCCCTTGAAATCGGGCTTAAAATCGGTTATCTGACCGAGCAGCATCTTGGTTATATCATTCATTGAACGCCACCTCCTGCTTACGGCAGGCGTACGCCGCACTGCCCGACGATAAGACCCTCTCCATCATTTCGTTGGCGGGTCCCGACGCACCGAGCTTACCGTCCGAGAGCAGAACGATCTCGTCTGCTATCCTCAGTATTCTCTCCTGATGCGAGATGATTATGAGAGTTCCGCCCAGCTCCTCGTGGATACGGCGGAACGCCTTTATAAGATTTGCAAAGCTCCAAAGGTCGATTCCCGCCTCGGGCTCGTCAAAGACCGAGAGCTTAGTTCCGCGGGCTATGACCGACGCGATCTCTATACGCTTGATCTCACCGCCCGAGAGCGCCGAGCTGACCTCTCGTCCGAGATACTCGCTCGCGCAAAGACCGACGTTGCCCAGAATATCGCAGAGCTGGGCGTCGTCAAGCTTACGCTCGCCTGCCGACCACTGAAGAAGCTGACGCACCGTGACTCCCTTGAAGCGGACCGGCTGCTGGAAGGCAAAGCTGACGCCGCGGCGAGCTCGCTCGGTAACGTCAAGGTCGGTTATGTCCTCCCCGTCGAAATAGATCTTACCGCTATCCGGGGTAACGATACCGGCAATTATTTTGGCAAGAGTCGTCTTACCGCCGCCGTTCGGGCCGGTGATGACCACCAGCTTACCGTCGGGTATTGTCAGGTTCACGCCGTCGAGAATACGCGTTCCCTCGGGGGTGCTCCACGATATATTTTCAAGTTTTATCATTTAAGTCTCCTTGCTTTTCAAAAAACATCTATTCATTGTTTATTATATACCTTTTGGGCGAAATATGCAATAGTCTTTCAGTATTTTTAGGCGTTTGGGCGGTATATTTTATCGCAACGGCTCAAAAAAACGGTCGTTCGCGCTTTTGACGAACGACCGATCTTTTATTTCAATATTATCTGTGTTCTGCTCGGGTCGACGCGCTCGCTCTCCATTATCAGCTCGCCGATGCTCTCGGCGCGAATGACGCCGCACGTGGGGTTTATAACGCTGTCTATCCCTCCGACGATCTCGACGTCGACGCTCGAATACTCAAAGGCAAGCGTGGTGTTCGGAAGTCGGCAGTTTTTCATAACGAGATTCTCAATATAGCAAAGCCCCTGCAAGCTCTCGACAGTACAGTTGACAAAGGTCAGATTCTTGGCGTTCCAGCCTATGTACTCGCCAGAAACGTAGCTATCGTAAACGGTTACGTTCTCACTGTTCCAAAAAGCGTCCTTGGTTATCAGCTTCGAGTTTCGTATAACGACGTTCTTGACCCCGTCAAACGAATACTTACCCTCAAGGTAAAGCTCGTCGAACTCCATATTCTTACTGTTGAGCGCGAAGTAATCACCAACGGCGTGAACTCTTTTGCCAACGACACCGTCGCAGTCCCAAAGCGTTTCGGGGCTCGCCGTAAAGGAAACGTCTTCAAAAAAGACTCCCTTGTTTCGTCTGAAGGTCTTGGGCGCGCCGACCGTACAGTTTTTCAGGCTTATATTGTCGGTATACCAAGCCGCCGCGCGACCGTTGACCGTCAGCGTTGTGTCACAGAGCCTGACGTCCTTGCAATACCAAAGAGGATACCACCAGTCAAAGGTACTGTTGTACACTTCGACACCGCGGCTCTCCTTTAAGGGAGACTCGCCGTCCTTGAAGAGCGAGTCGCATACCTTTATATCCGACGAGGCAAACAGAGCGCGCTCGCCGGTAAATATCTCGTTTCTTTTTTCGTCCATTTCAAAAGTCCTCACTTTAACACTGCAACGACCGTTCTGAGCAACAGAACGACGTCGTTCCAAAAACCAAATTTTTCGAGCTCCTCAAGATTATATCTCATCTTGCCCGGCAGAACTCGCTCAAGATAGGCGCGATCGACGTCGCGCTCCCCCTTGAGCAACTCGGCTTCGTCCTTATAGCAAATGCTGGCAAGTCCCGTGACCCCTGCCGGAAGCAGCAGCGTCGCCAGCATCTCGTCGGTATACTCTTCAACGTAGCGCGGTATCTCGGGGCGTGCCCCGACCAGCGTCATATCTCCCGATATGACGTCGAGCAGTTGCGCCGTCTCATCAAGCCTCAGCCGTCTGATATATCTGCCGACACGCGTCACGCGTGAGTCCCCCGCGACGGTGACGAGACTTCCCCTTTTATCGGCGTCGGACACCATGGTTCTGAACTTGTGGATATAAAATCTCCGTCCATACTGCGTGACCCTCTCCTGTCGGTAAAAGACCCTGCCCGGCGAGTCTGCCTTGATGGCGATCGCCAGTATCAAAAAGAGCGGCGAGAGTAGAACGAGCAAGACAAGCGACGCAAAAAGGTCAAAGCATCGCTTAAAAAAGAGACCGACACGTTTTCTTTTCAGCAGCTCGTAATAGGGGCGAACGGCATCGTTTCGCATATTCTCGGGCAGCTGATCCCATTTTTTCAGCTTCATATCTTAACCTCTGCACTCAAGAACGACGCTCTTAAAGGTCTCGATAACGTACTCGACCTCGTCATCGGTCAGCTTGGTGTTCAGCGGCAGGGTTATCTCGTTTTGGTAGCACGCAAAGGCATTCGGAAAATCCTTTATATCAAAGCCCAGCGCGCGATACGCCGTGTGGAGCGGAAGCGGCTTATAGTGAACGTTACAGCCAACTCCCCTTTCTGCCATTTTTATTATGATCTCGCGTCTGATGTCTTCGTCGATCCCCTCGACGCGAGTCATATACAGATGTCCGCTCGAAAGATACCGATCGGTAACGTGTGACAACGTCTTGATCCCAAGAGGCAAAAACGCGGCGTCGTAACGCTCAATTATCTCGCGACGGCGTGAAAGCATCTCGGGATAACGCTCGAGCTGGGCAAGTCCTATCGCGGCAGCGACGTCGGTCATATTACACTTGTACCAAGTTCCCACAACGTCGTACTCCCACGCGCCGATCTCTGACTTGGCAAGCGCGTCCTTCGATTGACCGTGAAGCGACATGAGCCGAACCGTTCGGTATATCTCGGCGTCGTCGACTCCGTCGATATGACGCCACGTCATAGCTCCCCCTTCAGCCGTGGTCAGATTCTTGACGGCGTGGAAGCTGAAGTTTGTAAAATCTGCGACGCGACCGACCGCGACTCCCCTATATTCCGCACCGAAGGAGTGAGCCGCGTCGGCAACCACCGCAATACGTCCCAACGCACGTTGAAGCTCGCTATCTCCCTTGAACTTGGAGCGACAACGCTCAACTATCTCGAATATGCGGTCGTAATCACAGGGTACGCCGGCAACGTCGACCGGTATTATCGCCTTGGTCCTCTCGCTTATCGCCGCCTCAAGGGCGTCGTAGTCCATCTCGAATCCGTCCCTTTGACAGTCGACGAGTATAAGCCTCGCGCCAACGTGGCAGGCCACCGACGCAGTTGCGGTATAGGTATATGCCGAGGTTATGACCTCGTCTCCCTCGCCGATACCGAGCAGACGCAGAGCAAGCTCAGCGCACATCGTTTGCGAGTTAAGGCAAACACAGCCCGCACTTCCGACCAGCTCGGTGATGCTCTCTTCGAGCTGTCGAGTCCTCGGACCGGTGGTTATCCAGCCCGAACGGAGAGCCGATGCGACCGCTTCTATCTCCAATTCTCCGATGTCGGGCGGTGAAAAGGGTATATTGTATTTAGGTTCGGTCTTGTCCATTATTTTGCCTCAAGCGAGGCGTCCTTTCTCGGGTGGGTGAGCTCCCCCCTCGTTGTTTACTGTACTTGATCCGCGCCGCCCTTGGACTGACCGAGATGTCCGTCACGAACCATCTCGCAGATCTCGCGGGCGTTTTGCTCGACGTCCTCACGAACGGTCAGCTCAACGTCGCAGACCTCGGCGTTACGGTACTCAAAGTCGAGCGACATAATGCGTCTTGCCTTGTCCTCGTCCGAAATATCGCGACCGAGGATATCGAGCAG
>JAZKZA010000075.1:0-2008 GCA_045612445.1 Eubacteriales bacterium
GCCGCAGCGATTTCATCCGAGCGATAGCGAGGATTTCTTCTGCGATAGCAGATTTATCCCACCGCTAGGTGGATTTCATTGCGTTTGCCGATGGCAAACGCTTATATCTCTACGATCCAGCCCTCGGGAGCCTCAAGGCGACCCATCTGGATACCGGTGAGAGTGTCGTAAAGACGCTTGGTGGTCTCTCCCATCTCGGTCATACCTGCGGGGAGGGCGATCTCTCTGCCGTGGTCAACGATCTTACCGACGGGGGAGATGACGGCAGCCGTTCCGCAAAGTCCGCACTCGGTGAAGTTATCGAGCTCGGAGAGATAGACCTCTCTCTCCTCGGCGTTGATACCGAGGTAGTCGCGCGCGACGGTCATGAGCGAGCGGCGGGTGATGGAGGGGAGGATACTGCCCGACTTGGGAGTGACGACTCCTCCGTCCTTGGTGACGAAGATAATGTTCGCACCGCCGGTCTCCTCGATCTTGGTGCGGGAGGCGGGGTCGAGATATATATTTTCGTCATAGCCCTGCTCGTGGGCGTCAACGACGGCGTAAAGGCTCATCGCGTAGTTAAGACCGGCTTTGATGTGTCCCGTTCCGTTGGGAGCGGCGCGGTCGAAATCGCTGATGCGAAGGGTCAGCGGACGAACTCCACCCTTGAAGTAGGGTCCGACAGGGGTGACAAGGATACGGAACTGATACTCGGTTGCCGGCTTAACACCGATAACGGCGTTCGAGCCGAACATATAGGGGCGAATGTAAAGGGTCGCGCCCGAGCCGTAGGGCGGAACGTAAGCGGCGTTGGCGGCAACGACCTGCTTGACTGCCTCGATAAATCTTTCCTTGGGGAAAACGGGCATGCGCAGACGCTTTGCCGAATCCTCCATACGCTCGGCGTTGAGGTCGGGGCGGAAGGTAACGATGCGGCCGTCCTCGGTGGTATAAGCCTTGAGACCCTCAAAGCAGGTCTGGGCGTACTGGAAAACGCAGGCGCACTCGTTGAGAGTTATGTTGTGGTCGGCGGTGAGAGCACCGTCGTCCCACTTACCGTCCTTATAATACGAAACGTAGCTGTAATCTGTCTGCATATAACCGAAGCCGAGAGAGCCCCAGTCGATGTCCTTTTTGTTCATTCTAAAAAAGCCTCCTTATGCCTGAAAGGGCAAAAAAATACAATATTCCATAGTATAGCACCGAAGCGAGCGCTTGTCAAGTATTTTCGAAGAAAGGAGGGTCTTTTACGAAAGACCCTCCTTGGATTTTATTGTTCTGCGACGGAAAGCTCGAACCAGAAGGTGCTTCCGTGACCCGGCTCGGACTCAACTCCGTATCGGCAGCCGTGAGCCTCAAGTATACCCTTGACTACCGTCAGACCGATACCCGTTCCGACGACTCCGCGTCGGTGCACCCGATCGACCTTATAGTAGCGGTCCCAGATGCGCGGCAGGTCCTCGGGGGAGATGCCCTCGCCGTTATCCGACACCGAGATGCGGACCGTATCGCCGCTGAGCGTCTGAAGAACGCGGACGCGCTTATCCTCGCCCGAATAGTTGACTGCGTTGTTTATAAGGTTGTATACTACCTGAAGTATCTTCTTGCGGTCTGCCTCGACTGTAGTCGAGCTTTCAGCGACGAACTCTATCGAATATCCGTGGTGCTCGGTGAGCTTGTTGTAGCGGGTGAGCGCCGAGCGTACCGTTTCGGTCAGATCGAAAACGCTCTTTTCGAGAACCGACTCGCCTGCCTGAAGCTTGGAGAGGTCGAGCATATCGTTGACCAGCTCGGTCAGCCGGGTCGACTCGTCTATTATGACCTGGACGTTCTCGGGGGTGTTCTCACCCGGTATATCGCGCATTATCTCGCCGTAGCCGGTTATCATGGTCAGCGGGGTGCGCAGGTCGTGCGAGACGTTTGCGATCAGCTCTTTTCTCAGGTTATCGAGCTTTGAAAGCTCGGAGGAGGCGTAGTTCAGCGTGTCCGCCAGCTCGCGGGTCTCGCGGTAGCCCTCGCCCTCAAA
>JAZKZA010000076.1:0-4976 GCA_045612445.1 Eubacteriales bacterium
CGGGATATACGATCATGATCGGTCCGAGTGCGCAAAGACCGAAGCAACCGGTAATAACTATCTTGATCTCATCAGTGAGACCGTTTGCGGCAAGCTCTTTTTCAAGCTCTGCCTTGAGCGCAAGGCTTCCGGACGAGGTACAACCGGTTCCTCCGCAGATAAGAACGTGTGAACGAATCATCTCTTATGTCTCCTTTAGCCTTATTTGTTTCCAATGGTATACTGCTCGATAACATTTCCGCCCTTGAGGTGCTTATCAACGACCTCGGCGGCCTTTTCAGCAGTCATATTAACGTAAGTGACCTTGTCCTTGCCGGGCTCAATGACCTCAACGATCGGCTCATACTGGCAAAAGCCTATACAACCGGTCTGAGTAACGATGACGCTGTCAGAAAGACCTGCCTCGCTGACTTTCTCAACGAAAGCAGTAAGCACGGGGCGAGCTCCGGCGGCTATACCGCAGGTTGCCATTCCAACGACGACACGGATATTCTTCGAGCCCTCGCGCATAGAAACCTTGTCCTTCATTTTTTCTCTGATTGCTGCAAGCTCAGCTAATGATTTCATTGCTTTATTTCCTCCAAATTTTATTCGTATTGCTGGATAAGATACTCAGAAAGCCAGGCTATTATCTCCGGCTCGGCGAGCGAGATACCCTCTCCCAGAATCTCTTTTATCTGAACTGTATCAAGCTCAACGTTGAGTATCGGCGTTTTATGTCGAAAAACATAATCGATCTCGGGATGACCTTGGATCATCACGCACATCGTTGACGGCATATCCCCAATGGGGGTAAAATCGATGCTGTCGGTATGGAACGTCGCGCGAACGACAGTTCCGTGAGAGCAAGGATCTTGATCGGCAGTAACCGATTCAATAAAAAGCTCTCCTCCCGTCTGCTCGGCAGCAAGCCGCAAAAGCGGTATTCCCATTCCGATCTTTCGCGTCGTTCTCGTTGTATAAAACGGATCCATAACGCGCTCGACCGTCTCTCTCGACATTCCGCATCCGTTATCCGTCACTGTAAGCGTTAAGATACGCTCCTCCTCGATCAAGGATATACCGATCTCGGTAGCTCCGGCGGAAATGGAATTTTGACAAATGTCGAGTATGTTAAGCGACAGCCCTTTCACAGTCAGTCTTTATATTTAGCGAGTATACCGGGGATATCCTTAGTGGTAAGTCTTCCGTAAACATCTCCGTTAATGGTCAGAACCGGAGCAAGGCCGCAAGCACCGATGCAACGCGATGCCTCAAGCGAATACTTTCCGTCGGGGGAGATACCACCGTTCTCGACACCCAGCTCCTTCGAAATCTCGTCAAGCAGCTCTCCGGAGCCCTTTACGTAGCAAGCAGTTCCAAGGCAGACCGAAATGGCGTACTTACCGTTCGGGTTCAGCTTAAACTGTGCATAGAAGGTTACGATACCGTAGATCTCTTCAAGCGGCGTTCCGGTTTCTCTTGCGATTATCTTCTGTACTTCGATGGGAAGATAGCCGTAGATATCCTGAGCCTTCTGAAGGATAGGCATCATTGCGCCCTGCGTGCCTTTAAGCTCGGCAATTACCGCAAGGAGCTTTTCCTCCTGCTCCTTTGTACCGTGAAATTCAACGGTAGTCAGTGACTTTTTCATTTTTTGGAATTCCTCCTAAATTGATATTTTTTAACAATATAAAGCGAGTCAAAGCGTTCGAACGTCGAATGTGTTCGGAACTTTACGATATAAAACAAATGCATATTGCATATCTATCATATTATATAACAAAAACTTCCGTTTGTCTATACTTTTTTCATTTTTTCGATTTTTTGATCCTTTTTTAATGTCTAACACTACCGTCCTCGAAGGGTTTCGATAACTGCATTGCGGATTTCGTTTTCGTCATCAGAAAAAATCCCGATGTCAAGCTCTCGAGCCTCGTTAACAAGGCCTTCGAGCATATGCGAATCCGAATCCGAGACTATAGTCATTTCTTTAAGTATGGGATACTTGAGTATAAGGTCATCAAGCCTATCTAAATCCTTGACCTCGGCAGAAAAGAAGCCCGCTTCCCTTGGAATATCTCCAAGCATCGCTATGATACTGTCGGTCGGCTTTTCGATGTGCGCCGGATACGCCGCTCCGCCTCGGGAAAACACCTCGTCAGCCACCGTGAAAATATCCATATCACTTGCGGAAAGCAAGAGATGCTCCTCCTCACCGATCACCTCGTCCTCTGCATTCATGATCAACTGTTGACCGAAGATGTCGGTTCGGTTCTTTATCTTCATTCGCCCGGCATCGACAAGCTCGCCAAACTCCATTGCCGCTTCAAGTGTGGGAAAAAGACACACAACGTGTATCTCCTCGGCGGTAGTGATCTCCATTCCAGCGATCGGAACGACTCCGTATTTGCGACAAGCCTCATAAAACGCGGGACAGTTTTTTACACTGTTATGATCAGTCAGTGCCGCCACTCGTACGCCCCCCAGCATCGCCATACCGGCGATACTGTTTGGCGTCATATCGTTTTCCGCACAGGGAGAAAGGCAGGAGTGTATATGAAGGTCATATTTTATCTTCATGTCAGATAAGCTTGCCGACAGCTATTGCGGTCTCGTACGCCGGACATTTAGACCGCAGCACGTTTACCCCTTGCTCCTCGGCTTTTTTTATCACGCCGGCGTCGATTTCGGCGTTTTCAGCAATAACGACCGCAGCAACGTCAGAAAGCAACGCAACGGCAACAACGTTTATGTTGGTCATAATAGTTATCCAGACGTTGTCTGCCTTTGCACGTCCCATGACCCAGCTCAAAAGGTCACCGGTGTATCCACCCTTTATCTCACGCTCGGGAAAGGGAAGAGACAACACCTCGAGGCCAAGCTCGTCAATCAGCCTTGAAACCGTCATTATTTATCCTCCTGAGAGATTTTTTCGTCACATCTGAACTCCGCGACCTTTTCGCGTAGCTTTATGATACAATCATCTATGGACGCCTCGCCGTTGACGATATCCTCCGCCAAAGCACGGCAGGTCGGCGCTCCGCACGAGCCGCAATCAAGGTCGCAAAGCGTGTTGGTTATCTGTTGTATCCTGCTCATCTTCCGCATGGCAGCGGCTCGGTTCGAGTCGAGCGTCATGACAGGAACGTAGTCGATCCCACCGTCAAAGAGTATATCGCTCGGGAGCTTGCCGTCTGTCGGCATATTTGAAACGTGATTGAGCGAAACCGGAAGGTATCTGCGCAAACTCTGCAGTCTTGCTTTGGAAATATAGGGGTTTTCAACCGTCAGCGCTCCGCCGACACAACCTCCATTACAGGAATTCAGCTCAACGAAATCGATACCTAGAATGTTTTCCTTTTCTATTTCGTCAAGAACGTGTATGACATTTTCAATTCCGTCCGCCGCAAGATACTTATCGTTCATCAAGGACGAGGATTCTCCTCCGGAGCCCGCCCAGCTGATGCCAATGATACCTGCTCGGGAGGAAACCGTCGGATTATCTATCTTGTTCATCTCGGAAACGAGCATAAAATAGAGATCACGAATGGCAAGAACTCCGTCGATAGCGCTTTTCTTGATACCTATGGGGTTCTTTGCGTACGAGACCTTGGCAGGGCAGGGCGAGATAAAGAGAACACAGATATCACCCTCGGAAAGATCGGGGTGCTTCTTCATCGCCTCCTCTTTTGCAAGTCTTGCGGCAAGCTCGACCGGTGGCAATATCGGGATAACGTTATCTATAAGGCTCGGGAAACGTACGCTTATAAGCCTTACCACAACGGGACACGCCGCGCTTATTGCCGGTTTTTTGACGGCAGGGTCTTTCATATACTGCCTGGTATACTCGGAGACCAGCTCGGCGGCGCGCGCCACCTCAAATACCTCGTCAAAGCCGCAACGATAAAGCCCGCTGATTATGTAATCAATATCCTCGAGCTTGTCAAACTGACCGTAAAGCGCGGGGGCGGGTAACGCGATCTTATATTTGTAATCTTTGAAATTGTCAAGGGTGTCGTATATCGCACGCTTTGCCTGATAGGGGCAGATGCGAATGCACTCGCCGCAATCGATGCAGCGCTCGCTCTTTATGACGGCCTTGCCGTCGCGAACGCGGATCGCCTCGGTGGGGCATCTCTTTATACAGTGCGTACAACCCTTGCAAAGGTCGGTCTGTAACGTGACCGAATGATGTACTCCACTACTCATAAGTAAAATCCTCGGGATCAGCTGTTGACCCAAAAGCTCATGGTAACGGTCGTGCCGCGACCAAGCTCGGTCGTTATCTTCATATCGTCGGAGTATCTTTTCATATTCGGCAGACCCATACCCGCGCCAAAGCCGAGAGAGCGTATATTGTCCTTGGCGGTGGAGTATCCCTCCTGCATAGCAAGCTCGATGTCGGGTATGCCGGGGCCGGAGTCAGCAAGAACGACCTCAATACGATCGTTCCAAACGTTGACCTCCGCCGATCCTCCGTTTGCATGAATGACCATGTTTATCTCACCCTCGTACATAGCAACAGAAACACGGCGAATGGTCTCGGCGTCAAAATTCAGCTGACGAAGCATTTTTTTGACCTGGACCGACGCATTTCCTGCAGAGGTAAAGTCGTCTCCGTCTATTAAAAAACGAAAATTGATAGCCTCACTCATTTTCTTTAACGCCGCCTCCTCTTAATCCGTTTTCGTAAAGCCTTCCGCAGGCAACGTACATACGCTCCTCGGTGGAAAGCATAACGATCCCGCTCTCACGGCAGAGATTCACGACCTCGTCGCCAGGCTTTTTGCCGCGCACGATAACGATGCACTTCATGTCCATCATCTCTGCGGTGCGAACGACCTGAAGATTAACAAGACCTGTGAGAAGGACCGCCTGCTCCTTTACGTAGGCAAGCACGTCGCTCATCATATCGCTTCCGCAAGCAGAGTGAACCTCGTTTTCAAGCTTGTCGTCTCCGCAAAGAACGGTTGCATCGAGAAGCTCAATAATTC
>JAZKZA010000077.1:0-4483 GCA_045612445.1 Eubacteriales bacterium
AAATCAAGCCGGAGGCGGCGGGATTATCAAAGTAGATCTGGAAGGTAACGTCAACGGCGGTGGTAGCACCCTGCATACCGATGAACATACCCATAGCGGCCAGCGTTGCGCCGACGGCGGGACGGTTCTTGAGGAAGTTGCTCATAGCCGCAATAACGTTGAACTTGGGCTGATCCTCGTTGCACTTGATCTCCTGCTCGTCGCGGATCACGGTGTTCTTGATCATAAACTGGAAGCAGATGAAGCCCAGAACGCCCATGACAAGAGCGGCAACGAATACCATAGGTCCGTTGAGAGACTGATCCTTGTTGTAAACCAGCATAGGCAGGATAATCATAGGCAGCATGTTTCCGGCGATGGAGCCGATGGAGCGCCATGCGGACAGCGATGCGCGGTCAGCGGGATCGTTGGATATCAGGCTGAGCAACGAGCCATACGGAACGTTAGCTACCGTGTAGAATGCATCCCAAATAATATAGCCGGCCATGAAAATAATGATCTTAGCCCACTCCTCTGCGCCGGTAAAGGGCAGGAAGCAACAAGCACCGCCTACGATAAGACCTATCGAGCCGACCCATATGTACTGCAGGAACTTGTTTCTTCTGTACTTACGTCTGTCAGAGTCGATGATCGAACCGATCAGGGGGTCGTTGATGGCGTCCCAAACCTGCAGGATGATGATCAGAAGCGAATACCACGCGCTCAGACCCATGACCTGGGTCCAGAACAGGGGCATAATGGTACCCTTGAGTGCGAAACTCATGTTGCAGCCAAGGTCGCCGGCAGCATATGCCAGGCAATCTCGTATGCCGAACTTACGCTTGCCGTTTGCGTCGAGTTGAATTTTCTTTTTCATAACTCTTCCTCATTTTCCTCATTTCTTTGTTTTTTAGCAAAAACGATAAATACGTCCCAAAACGACAAAAATCATTTTGAGCACAAATGCACATCATTAGTATAAAATATTTTTCAAAAAATCGTGAGTATTATTTTACACAGTTTTTGTATTTTTCTAACCTATCGGCAAAAATTACTGTTGTAATTACACAAAATTTGTGTTATAATGATTTTGGCGTAGGCACTTTTGTATAAAAATTAGTAGTCAAGGAGATATCTGTGTTTTACGATAGAGAATTGAATTTTTTGGTAAACGTGTTCAAAAACAGTCACATTTCCGTCTCCTTTGCCTCTCATACCGATCCCGCCGAGGCCTTTATCGACATGAGCTACGAAAAGCTCGCTGGATACTCCGTGACCGAGAAAGCATCTATCGAAGAGTACCTCGGCAGCATCGAAAAGAACACGATGTACAAGCTATCCAACCGCTTCGGCATATCCTATATATATCTTTTGCTCCCGCAGGAAAAGAGCGCGCCGATAATGCTTGTCGGTCCATACACGACCGAACAAACAACGTCAAGCCGCTTGCTTGAGCTTGGTGAAAAAAACGGAATATCGCCCAAGGACCAAAAGATCTTTGAAATGAAATACGAGGGGATCCCGCTCCTTGCCGACGGTAGCGCGCTCAACGTTATGCTCGACACGTTTTGTGAGTTTGTCTTCGAAAACCCCGATTTCAAAACCATAGATATACAAAAGGATCTATCCCCCTCCCCTATCCTACTGTCCGACGCTCATCCCTCTGTCGATTTTGACGAGGTGGTGGTAAAAATGGAGAACATTCAAAGAAGATACGACTATGAAAACGAGCTCATGAAGGCTGTCACGCTCGGTCATATTCATAAAATAGACCATCTGTTTTCCTCCTTCTCGGACCAGTTCTTTGAAAAAAGATCTTCCGATCCGCTGCGAAACAGAAAAAATTACCTTATAATACTGAACACTCTGCTGCGCAAGGCGGCGGAGCAAGGCGGTGTTCATCCTATATATCTTGACAGTCTTTCGTCGTCGTTTGCCTTAAAGACCGAGTCGTTTGCATCCGTATCTGAGATCTCAAATCTTATGCGGGAAATGTTCAAAAGCTACTGTCGTCTGGTAAGAACTCACTCGATGAAGGGATTCTCTCCGCTCGTTCAAAAGGTCATAACCATCATTGACTCGGACCTCTCTGCCGATCTGACCCTGAGCTCTATCGCAGAAAGTCAGAAGGTAAGTCCCGGGTATCTTTCCACCATTTTCAGAAAAGAAACGGGAAAGACAATCACAGAGTATATAAGAGACCGACGTATCCGGCACGCAGCCTATCTTCTTCGGTCAACACATTTGCAAATACAAACGGTCGCGTTGCATTGCGGTATCGTGGATGTTCAGTATTTTTCCAAGATATTCAAAAAGCATATCGGCAAAACGCCGAGAGAATACAGAGAAGCTATCAAAACTTGAGTTTATAAAGTATTGGAGAAAGTATGTCACATTTTTTGAAAGAAGACTTCCTTTTGAACACCGAAACGGCAAAAAAGCTCTACCTTGAACACGCCAAGGAGCTGCCGATAATCGACTATCATTGCCACGTAAATCCTAAAGAGATATACGAGGATAAGCGCTTTAACAACATCACCGAGCTCTGGCTCTCGGGAGATCATTACAAATGGCGTCTTATGCGCTCGAACGGAGTTGACGAGTATTACATAACCGGAGACGCCGACCCTTACGAAAAGTTCGTGAAATTCGCCGAGCTTATGCCAAAGGCAATAGGAAATCCTATGTACCACTGGTGTCACCTTGAGCTGAAAAACTATTTCGGATACGACGGAGTTCTTAATGCCGAAACGGCAAAAAAGGTCTATCAGCTTTGTGCCGAAGTATTAAAAGATGAAGGTATGAGCGTTCGCGGTATCATAAAGCGCAGCAACGTCGCGTTCATCGGAACTACCGACGATCCAGTCGACTCGCTGGAATACCACAAGCTCCTCGCCGCCGACGAAGGCTTCAAAACGGTGGTCGCCCCGTCCTTCCGTCCCGACAAGGCGCTCAACGCAGACAAAGTCGGCTGGAAGGAATATATCGAAGCGCTCTCAAAGGTTTCCGGAGTTGAGATACATGACCTTGACAGTCTCAAAAAGGCACTTTCGCTCCGCATAGACTACTTTGCTCGTCACGGTTGCCGCGCAAGCGATCACGGTCTTGACCGAATGGTGTACGCCGAGGCAACCGAGGACAGTATAAACGAAACGATCGCCCGCGGTCTTGCCGGTGAGATGGTCAGCTCAGATGAGGCTGAGGCGCTGAAGACCGAGCTTATCGTGCATTGTGCCGCCGAATACACCAAGCGCGGTTGGGTAATGCAGCTGCATTATAACTGTATGCGAAACCCCAACTCGCAGATGTTTACGAGGTTAGGTGCTGACACGGGATTTGATTGTATCGGTCCTGACAACGGAAGCCGCAAGCTCGCCTCTCTGCTTGACAGAATGAATAGTGAGAACAGTCTTCCCAAGACCGTCATATACAGCCTTGACCCCTCGGACAACGCCTTCATCGACACACTTATCGGTGCGTTTCAGGGTAGCGAGATCGCCGGAAAGCTACAGCACGGCAGCGCGTGGTGGTTCAACGATAACAAGCAGGGTATGCGCGATCAGCTCATAAGCCTTGCAAATCTCAGCTTGCTTGGAAATTTTGTGGGAATGCTCACCGACTCGAGAAGCTTCCTCAGCTACACGAGGCATGAGTATTTCCGCCGCATTCTTTGCGCTCTGATCGGCGAGTGGGTTGAAAACGGCGAGTATCCCAACGACGACGCCTCTCTTTCGGCGTTGGTCGAGGATATCTGCTATAATAACGCAAAAAAATATTTTGGATTATAAAAGGAGGTATGACATGCCAATGAAAATGACTTTCCGCTGGTACGGAGAGGGCAACGATAAAATAAAGCTCTCCGACATAAAGCAGATACCGGGCGTTGACGGTATCGTCTGGGCGCTTCACCACAAGCTGCCCGGAGAGGTTTGGGAGATCGACGAGATAGCCGAGGTAAAGCGACAGCTCGATGAGTACGGCTTCAACATGGACGTAGTCGAATCGGTCAACGTTCACGACGATATCAAGATCGGACTTCCCACGAGAGATAAGTACATCGAAAACTATAAGCAGTGTATCCGTAACCTGTCAAAGTTCGGAGTAAAGGTCATCTGCTATAACTTCATGCCGATATTCGACTGGACGAGAAGTAATCTTTTCCACCCCGTTGGCGACGGATCAACAGCTCTGTTCTACGAAAAGAATATGATCCAGGACGACTACAACGCCATGGCAAAGTACATTCTCGATTTCACTGAGAAGTATAATATGTCCTTCCCCGGCTGGGAGCCCGAAAGAATGGCAAAGCTGGACGAGCTCTTCAAGGCATACGAGGGCGTCGATCATGAAAAGCTCTGGGAGAACCTTTAATATTTCCTTGAGGCTATAATGCCCACTTGCCGCGAGTGCGACATCAAAATGGCTATACACATGCACGATCCGCCATGGGACATCTTCGGTCTTCCCCGCCTTCTCGTCAACGAGGCAAACATAGACCGCTTCC
>JAZKZA010000078.1:0-13392 GCA_045612445.1 Eubacteriales bacterium
GTCGGGTGGTTCTTTTTTATGCGATCTTACTGCTTGATCTCTTCCATGAAGAACGCCTCAAGGATATCTCCGATCTTGATGTCGTTGAACTTCTCAAGTCCAACACCGCACTCGTATCCCGTCGCGACCTCACGGACGTCGTCCTTGAAGCGGCGGAGCGAGCCGATCTTATCCTCGAAGATAACAACGCCGTCACGCAGAACGCGAATGAGGTTGTTTCTTCCGATCTTTCCGTCCTGAACGTAAGATCCGGCGATCGTTCCGACGTTCGGAACGTGAATGGTCTGACGTACCTCTGCGTGTCCGTTGATGACCTCGCGGAACTTGGGCGCCAGCATTCCCTTCATAGCGGCGGTGATCTCCTCTATGCAGTCGTAAATGACGCGGTAGGTGTGGATCTCAACTCCCTGACGGTCCGCACTGTCGATCGCCTGCTTATCGGGACGGACGTTGAATCCGACGATGATAGCATTCGACGCGGCGGCAAACATAACGTCGCCTTCGTTGATTCCACCGGCAGCATTATGGATAACGCTGACCTTGACCTCCTCGTTCGAGATCTTCTCAAGAGACTGCTTGACTGCCTCGGCAGATCCCATAACGTCTGCCTTGACGATAACGTTGAGGGTCTTGACTCCCTCTGCCATTCTGGCAAAGAGGTCGTTGAGGCTGGCACGGCTATTTGCCTTGAACTCGGCTTCCTTTGCCTTGTCGCGGCGCTGGTCGGCAAGCTCTCTCGCCATTCTCTCGTCCTCGACCGCCATAAAGTCGTCGCCTGCCGTGGGAAGGTCTGCAAGACCGGTCAGCTCGACGGGAACCGAGGGGCCTGCTATCTTAACTGCCTTACCGTTATGGTCGGTCATCGAACGAACACGTCCGACCGACGTTCCGGCGATAACGATATCTCCGGGGTGGAGCGTTCCGTTCTGTACCAGAACGGTTGCAACCGGTCCGCGGCCCTTATCGAGCTTGGACTCAATGATAACTCCCTTTGCGCGGCGATTCGGGTTTGCCTTATATTCCTGGACCTCTGCGATGAGCAGAATGCTCTCGAGAAGGTCATCGATACCCATATGAGTGAGCGCCGAGACCGGAACGCACATAACGTCGCCGCCCCAATCCTCGGGAATGAGCTCGTACTTGGTCAGCTCCTGCTTGATATTGTCGGGATTTGCAGTCGGCTTATCCATCTTGTTGATGGCAACGATGATCTGAACTCCCGCCTGCTTTGCATGGTTGATAGCTTCAACAGTCTGCGGCATGATACCGTCGTCGGCAGCAACGACAAGGATCGCAATGTCTGTCGCCTGCGCACCTCTGGCACGCATTGCGGTAAACGCCTCGTGTCCGGGGGTATCAAGGAAGGTAATGTCACGTCCGTTGATGTTGACGCGGTATGCACCGATGTGCTGGGTGATTCCGCCTGCCTCACCGGAGGTAACCTTGGTATTACGGATAGCATCGAGCAGCGAGGTCTTACCGTGGTCAACGTGACCCATAACGCAAACGACGGGGGCGCGCTCGCAAAGATCCTCGGGAGCATCCTCGCTCTCGTCAAAGAGCTTATCCTCGATGGTGACGATGACCTGCTTGCTGACGACGGCTCCAAGCTCGTCGGCAACGAGGTACGCGGTGTCGTAATCTATGCTCTGGTTGACCGATGCCATAACGCCCATAAGCATCAAGCGCTTGACGACCTCACCTGCAGTTACCTTGAGCAGCTGGGCGAGCTCTCCTACGGTTATCTCATCGGGGATCTCGACGTGAAGCGGCTGCTTCTTGACGGGCTGCTGGTTCTTTTTGCCGGATTTGTTTTTTGCATCCTTAGAAAGAGGGATACGGTTTCCTCCAACGTCCTTCTGCGAGGCGACGCGATTACTTCCGGCGACCTTTTTGAGCTTGGTATTGCCTCCCTTGACGTCACGTACCGAATCGGGCACGAAGTTGTCAAGCCTCTCGTCGTACTTGGAAAGGTCTACGTTCGAGCCGCGGGTATCGACAACTCTGGTCGCGCCGTGCTTCTGAGTGGAGACGGTACCCTTCGGAGTCTGTCCTCTCGTGACGATCTGGGGCTGGAACTTTTCGCGGGGTACGCGAGGTCCCTGATTTCCGTCACCCTTATCGCGGAACTGCTGCTGACCGAAGGACTGCTGCTGAGGACGCTGACCGTTCTGCTGTCCAAAGGGCTTCTGACCGTTCTGCTGTGTGAACGGCTTCTGTCCGTTCTGCGCGGGTCGGTCAAACTGACGACCCTGCTGCTGGTTGTTCGGACGGTCGAAGTTACGCTGCGGTTGCTGCGTCGTATTGGGACGCTGCTGATTTGCATTGTTATTGTTGCTTGCCGGTCTGTCAAACTGACGCTGTGCCGGCTGGGGTGCAGGACGGACTGCGGTCTTTTCCTCGGGCTTCTTTTCGGGAGCCTTGGGAGCGACCGGTGCCGGTTTTTCCTCGGGCTTGGTCTCCTGCTTTACCTCAACGGCGGGCTGCTTCTCGGGAGTAGGTACGACAACTGCAGGGGTCGGCTCGGGCTCCGGCTCCTTCTTCTGCTTTGAGGGGATATACGTGACACCGTCAAGATACTCGTCGATGCCGCTTATCTGATTTTCCTGTGTTATGAGATGCAGAAACAGGCCGAATTCCTCCGGCTCCATGACCTTCTGCGTTTTGACCTCAACACCCTTTACCGACATAATATCAACTATGTCCTTGGGCTTGATATTAAGATCCTTTGCGAGTTGATTTACCTTGTACTGAATCTGAGCCATACCTTCTATAAAATCCCCTTTACGAATTACTTTCCCGTGTTTGTTTTTGTACCTAAACGAGCTTCTGCTCGACTGCCCGACAGAGTCCTCCGTCGGTGATCGCAACGGCGGCGACCGCCGTTTTCTTGCCAACGGCAGCTCCAAGAGTTACCGTATCGGCATCTATTCTGACGTGCCGCACACCGTAATACGCCGTGCGATCGGTCAATCTTTTATGTGTGTTAGGCGAGGTATCCGACGCCTCAAGAACAAGGCAGACCGTTTTACCCTCTCTAAGGGCATCGCAGATCTGATCCGTTCCGAAAACGAGCTTTCTTGCCTTGGCGCAAAGCCCGAGAGTCGTCAAAAACTTCTTATTTTCAAGCTCGGTCATTTGTCCTGATCCTCAAGCTCACGCGTCAGCCTTGTATAGACCTCCTCAGGGATCTCGTGATCGAGATTCCTTTCGAGTCGGCGGCTCTTTTTAGCCTTTTCGAGGCATTTGGCGTTGCGGCAGATGTACGCTCCCCGTCCCGATTTTTTGCCGGTAAAGTCAAGCGAGACCTCACCGTCGGGCGACAGAACGACTCTCAAAAGCTCAAGCTTGGGCTTATGCTCGGAGCAACCGAGGCACTGCCTCATCGGTATCTTTTTCTGACGGAGCTGACCGTTGTTTGCCATATTATTCCGACTTTATGTCTATCTTGCAACCGGTAAGTCTTGCGGCAAGACGCGCGTTCTGACCCTCTTTACCGATAGCGAGCGAGAGCTGATCGTCGTCAACGATAACGCGGCAGGCTCGCTCTGCGGTCATGGTGACCGAGTTTACGGTTGCCGGCGAAAGCGCAGCGGCAACAAAGTCCTCAAGGCTTTCACTATACTTGATTATGTCTATCTTCTCCCCGCAAAGCTCGTCAACGATGCCTCCGATACGCATACCGTGAGTACCGATGCAAGCTCCGATCGGATCGACGTCCTCGTCTCTCGACCAAACTGCCATCTTGGTTCTCGAGCCTGCCTCACGGGCAACACTCTTGATCATAACGATACCGTCTGCGATCTCGGGAACCTCGAGCTCGAACATACGGCGAACGAGTCCGGGGTGGATCCTCGAAAGAGTTACCAGCGGTCCGCGGCTCTCCTTGTTTACCTCTATGACGAACACCTTCACGCGCTGACCGTAAGTAAAGGTCTCTCCGGGGATCTGCTCGGAGCGCAGAAGTGTCGCAAAGCCCGTACCGGTGTCGAGCAGGACGTTTCCTGTCTCGCGGTCGATCTTGCTGACGGTTGCCGTGATGATCTCCTCGCGCTTGCTCTCATACGCCTCCTGTGCGGCGCGGCGCTCGCCCTCGCGAATGCTCTGGATTATGACCGACTTGGCGGCTGCGGCGCTCTGACGTCTGAAGTTCTTCGACTTGACCTCGGTCTCGTAGAACTTACCGATATCAAGACGGCGGCTGATCTGCTTTGCCTCCTCAAGCGAGATCTCGGCGGTGGGGTTCTCAACGACCTCAACGACCAGCCTCTGCTGATAGATCTTGACGTCCTCTTTAACGGGGTCAAGAGCAACTCTGACGTTAGTATTGTTTCCGTATTCCTTCTTGTACGCGGCGGTAAGAGCTGCCTCTATCTTCTCGTACATATACTCGCGCGGTATTCCCTTTTCCTTTTCGATAAGCTCAATGGCTGCAAACAATTCCTTATTCATTTCGGGGTCTTCCTTTCAAAACTATATCTGTTCGTTTCATTCGTCGTCGCAAACCCAAAGCTTTGCAACCTTTTTCAGCTCGATGACGGTATCGCCCTCTGCCGTTTCTATCGTGAGACTTCCGTCTCGGTAAGACTTAAGCGCGCCGTTGATCGCACGACGTCCCGCCTCGTCGGGCGCGTAAAGCTTTGCCCCGACCGGCTGTCCTATACAGTACTCTGCCTGCTCAGCGTTCTTGATCGAGCGCCCGAGACCGGGGGAGCTTACCTCAAGATTATATGCCTGCTGTATCGGATCGGTCTCATCAAGCAACGGATCGATGGCTCGGTGCACCTTTTCGCAATCCTCAATACAGATACCGTTTTCGGTATCGATCGTTATTCGCAGAATATTAGTCGCGCCCTCTCTCACAAACTCAACGTCCCAGAGAACGTATCCAAGCTCCGTGACCGTTGGAGCTATCAGCTCCTTGACAATCGTGGCAATGTTTTTCGTCATAGCGATCTCCAAAAATTTAATTAAAAACTTGAGAGTGGACTGGCGCCCACTCTCATCGTCTCTTTGCTTACTCTTGGATTATAACACACTTTTCCCCGTTTTGCAATAGCTTTTTCGATATTTTTTCAAACATTTCAAATCTTTTTCTCAAAGACTACCCCAAAAAACCACACAACCTTCATTTTCGGTGTTTACAAACGCGCGTATATATGCTATAATATTAAAATGCAAAGATGTTTACTGTGCGAGCTTACAGGAAAGGAGGGGCAATTTATGGAACGTATTTTTGACCGCAACGCAAAAAGCAACGTCACGGTCTTGAAGCCCGTACCCCTTGCCGTTATGCTGGCGGCTCTCATTCTTGCCGCGGCGTATCCCGGATCGGGTCTTAACTCCGAGGGCCTTGCCCTTCTCGTGATCGCTCTGGCGGCGTTTACCGTTATAGTCTTCTCAAGATCGGTATTTTGTATTCTTCTGACAGCAACTCCCGTGGTGCTCGTCTGGCTCTATACCGGCGGCAGCTTTATATATCCGGCGCTCGTTTGCTCTCCGCTGATCGTCATCGGTCTCGGCGCTTTCCTGCTCCGCACCACTCGCTCACCGTTGCTCGTCGGCGTCGTTCCGATCGCCTATCTCGTAGCCGCTATCTGGAGCGGAAGCCCGATCACTGCATTCTGGGCGCTCGTGTTCTTCCCCGCATCTTACGTTTTGGCGTCCGGATTTTCGGGAAATATCGGTCGCGTTGCTCTCATCTGCCGCACGTCGATAGTTCTCGCAGTCACCGGAGCATTGGCGGGTATCGTATATCTGACAGTTACTAACGGATACTTTTCCTTCGACCTCATTAAGGCGACGTCGGACGGTATACTCAACTCCATAATCTCGTATTTCACCGAGCAGTACGCCGCTCTCGCCGAGCAGTACGCCGCATTGGGCATTGACGCCTCGTCTCTCGCCATAAGCGCAGCAGACGCCGAGCTCTACGCTCTGTCTCTCTTCGCTCTCGTGCCCTCGATCGTCGTGTTCGTATTGAACGCGATCTCCTTCGTAGCCTACCAGCTCAACGTTTCGCTCTTCGCCAAGACCGGGCAGAAATCCTATCTGACCCCCACCACCATCTCCTTTGTAATGAGCAAAACGTCTGCAGTTATTTTTACGGTATCCTACCTCATAACCTTCTTCTGCTCCTTCTCGGAGGCGACCACCTTCTCGATAGTCACCGAAAACCTCTACATGATACTTATGCCGGGGCTCGTGCTGACAGGTATACTGGTCGCATTTGGCAAGGGCGGCGACGGCAAACGTCATACCCTGAGAATAATTTTCATTGCTATATTGACATTCGTATCCCCCGGTATGGCACTCGCGCTGACTGCCTTTATGGGCTGCAGCTCAGTGCTTTCAGCCCGCCGCCTCGGCAGCTGACCGACAAATCAAACATCATTCGGAGGTAACAGATGCAAAACAACAAGAAAAGCACACCCCAGTTCACCGACTATACGACCCTCGTCTGGGCTATAGCCTTTGGTGTCATCTGCTTTGCCACACATATCTTCATTTGTAATTTCACCGAAGCCGATCCGTCGCTGACCGGTCTTATACTGCTCGCAGTATACGTTGCCGCAGTGTCGATACTTTCGGTCTCGGTATACCGTTATCACAAGATGCGAGACGGCGCCGAAAAGAGCCTGAGCACAAACACGAACGCCATTCGCGATCTTGTCGCGCAGGTCGGAACTCCTATGCTTCTGAGCGACGGCAACGGCAAGCTGGTCTGGTACAACAGCTCCGCCGCCGAGACCTTCTCTCTCGGAGACTCGGCGATCGGAACCAGCATGTACGGTATTTGCGACACCACCGAGGAAAAGCTCCTGACCGCGACCGCTGAGGGCGGAACGGTCAACGTAATCGGAGATCGCAGCTACCTCATCACCTGCTTTAAGGTACACACCTCCGTCAAAAGCCGAGATGACGTCCGCGAGCTCTACCTTACCGTTTTTAACGACAACACCGAGTTGACCGAGACGCGTGACAAAATGGAGCGAACCCTTCCGGTCCTCGCTTACATCGTCGTTGACAATCTCGAGGAGCTGACACAGTACGTCCGCGTCAGCTACCGTCAGGCGACCGGAGAGATAGAGGCAGTTCTCAAGGGCTGGGCAGAAAGTCTTGACGGCGTTCTTCGTGAATACGGACGCGATCGCTACATTCTGATCTTCACAAGAGAAAAGCTCAACGAATGTATAAAAGATAAGTTCTCCATACTCGACCGCATACGTTGCATACACCTCACCGACGACGACAACAACGCTCCCGTCACGGTTTCAATGGGTATTTCGGCAGCCCCCGTCAGCAGCGAGATATTCAATCTTGTCGATATCGAGCGTAACGCCCTGTCGGCACTCGACCTCGCGCTCCAGCGAGGCGGAGACCAGGTCACGCTCAAGACTGAAAACGGAATAGAATACTTCGGCGGACGCACCAAGAATATTCAGACCCGTACCCGTGTTCGTGCACGAGTCATAGCCGGTCAGCTCTGTTCTCTGATAACCGCCTCCAGCCGAGTTATCGTTATGGGACACAGAAATCCCGACTTCGATTCGATAGGTGCCTGCGTCGGTATTGCACGACTTGCAATGCACTGCGGCGTTGAGTGCCGTATAGTTGCCGATCAGAGCAACGAAAACTTCATCGTTTCGACCGAAAGGCTTCGCGGTCTTGCCGATTACGAGCATATCTTTATCGACGGCGCGCGCGCCCTCGATCTTATGACCCCCTCGACCCTGCTTATCGTGGTCGACGCAAACAACTTCAGTATTCTCGAGGCCCCCGAGGTCGCCGAGAATGCCAAGACCATCTACGTAATAGACCACCACCGTCAGGTCGGCGAGATGCCCGAGGCGGTCGTATCTCCCCCCTATATAGATCCCGCCGCCTCCTCGTCCTGCGAGCTGGTCGCCGAGATCATAGAACAGTGCGTTCCAACCGGAACGCTCCAAAAGGAAGAAGCGAACGTAATGCTCTCGGGTATCATGGTGGACACCAAGAACTTCACGAGAACGACGGGAACGCGAACCTTCGGAGCTGCCCTCTTCCTTCGCGGTGAGGGAGGCAACAGCGAGATAGCCAGAACCTTCTTCGAAGAAAACTTCGGAGACTATCTTGCAGAGGCAAAGTTCGGCGGCGACGTCGTTACCTACAAAAACCGTATCGCCATCACCAAGAGCGAGGGCACTTCCTCCTCGGCAGACAGAGTTGCCGCTGCAAAGGCAGCCGATAAGCTGCTCACCGTTCGAGGTATCGACGCGTCGTTCGCACTCGTCGACGTTGGCGGCTCGGTCAACGTTTCGGCAAGATCGAACGGAAAGATAAACGTTCAGCTCATTCTCGAAAAGCTGGGCGGCGGCGGTCACTTCGACGCGGCCGGCGCACAGTTCTCGGGAACAACGCTCTACGAGGCCGCCGAGCGTCTCAAGTCGGCTATCGACGAATATCTCGACAATAACAAAGAATAAAACGATCTAAGGAGTAAAAAGATCATGAAAGTAGTATTTCTCACCGACGTAAAGGGTCAGGGAAAGAAGGACGAGGTCAAGGTCGTATCTGACGGATACGCCCGCAACTTTCTCCTTCCCAAGGGTCTTGCCGTTCCGGCAGACGCCAAGATGCTCAACGAAATAAAGAACCGTGAGTCCTCAAAGCAGCATAAGATAGAGGTCGAAAAGGCAGAGGCAAACGCTCTTGCCGAAAAGCTCAAGAGCATCGTTGTCAAGATCAAGGCACAGGCAGGCAGCGACGGACGTCTTTACGGTTCTGTCACGACCAAGGATATCGCCGAAGCCCTCGAGGCACAGCACGGCATCGCCATCGACCGCCGTAAGCTCACGCTGAACGACCCCATAAAGGCGCACGGCACCTATATTCTCGAGCTGAAGCTCTATACAGAGATCACCGCCAAGGTAACCGTTTCGGTTCTGGATAAGTAATTATGGCAGTTCAGGAAGAATTAGCAAGAAAGCTGCCGTCATCGGTAATCGCCGAGCAATCGTTGCTCGGCTGTATCCTCGTCGACCCCCAGTCGCTCAGCGAGATCGCGGGCGTCGTCAACGAGGACGACTTCTATCTGACCGACCACGCGCAGATCTACGCCGCAATGAAGCGGCTGTTTAACGAGAACCACGAGATAGACCCGGTCACGCTGACCGACGCTCTCGTGCGCGACGGCGTTTACGACAAGCAGCGCAGTCAGGACTATATCTTCACGCTCAGTGAGATAGTTCCCAACGCAATGAACGTCAACGATTACGCGCGTATTATAAAAGAAAAGAGCCTTTTGCGCCAGCTGATCGAAGTTACAGCTCAGATATCCGAGGACGCCTACTCGGAGCACGACCCGGTCAACGATATCCTCGATTCGGCACAGAGCCGCATCTATCAGATCGCACAGGGACGCGACGTTCGCGGGTTCAGACACATAAAGGACGTTATGCACAACGTCTTCGACAACCTCTCCGCCCTCGTTCGCGACCGCAACGCCTTCCGCGGAGTTATGACCGGCTACTCGGCGCTCGACGGAATGCTTGCCGGTATGGGTAAGTCCGAGCTGATACTGATCGGCGCACGACCCGGCATGGGTAAGACCAGCTTTGCGCTAAACATTGCCGCAAACGTTGCGTCGAACACCGGTAAGGAGGTCTGTATATTCTCGCTCGAAATGTCGGACGAGGAGCTGGTCTCCCGTATGCTCTCGACCGAGGCGATGGTGGACAGCTACCGCCTTCGTACCGGTGAGCTCTCCAAGGACGACTGGAAGAAGATCGGCGTGGCATCGTCGAAGCTCGTCGGCTGTGATATAGTTATAGACAGCTCATCCGAGGCTACCGTCACGAGCATGCGCGCCAAGCTTCGCCGCGAGCAGAACAAGAAAAAAGAGATAGGTCTCGTCGTTATCGACTACCTCCAGCTCATGCGCGGTGAGAAGAATACCGATAACCGCGTTCAGGAGGTCGGCGAGATCTCGCGTAACCTCAAGCTGCTTGCAAAGGATTTCGGCGTTCCGATACTTTGCTGCGCCCAGCTCTCGCGTAAGCCCGAGGGAAGACAGGGAGGACAAAAGCCGATGCTTTCCGACCTTCGTGATTCGGGATCTATCGAGCAGGACGCCGATATGGTAATGTTCCTCTACCGTGAGGATTATTATAACGAGGAGCTTCAGAACTCGGACACCAAGATCTGCGAGGTATCGGTCGCCAAGAACCGTCACGGAAGTCTTGGTACCGTCAAGCTCGGCTGGCTGCCGCAGTACACCAAGTTCCGCACAATCGTTGACGACAACGACCCCAACCGTTCACCGATGCCATGACCCCGATCAAAGGCTTAACCCTGCCGCATGAGCTTTCCGGTCTGTCCAAAAGCACGCCGATCCTCGTTGCCTTCTCGGGAGGACCCGACTCGGCAGCCCTGCTTCGTATGCTCGTCGAGTACGGCAAAGAAAACGGTACGCCGATATACGCGGCTCACGTCGACCACCTCATTCGGGACGGCGAGCACGATCGCGATCGCGATTTTTGCATTAAAACGGCGCAAGGGTACGGCGTTGAGATATTCGTGAAAACGGTCGATGTACCTGCCCTCTCGAAGGAAACGGGAGAGTCGCTCGAGCTTTGTGCCCGCAGAGTCCGCTATGAATTTTTCGACGAGCTTATGCAAAAGCTTAATATACCGCTGCTCGCGACCGCCCACAACGCCGACGACAATCTTGAGACACTGCTTATGTCTCTCGTTCGCGGCTCGGGGCTTCACGGAATGTGCGGTATACCGCCCGTCAGAAGGACCGATTTCGGTATGCTGATCCGTCCGCTTCTCGCCGTTTCAAAGAACGATATTCTTGATTACTGTCGGGTAAACGCGGTCGGGTTCGTGACCGATTCGACCAATGCCATTCCGGATTGCACACGAAACCGTCTTCGTCTTGAGGTCCTGCCTATCCTCAAGGAAATAAACGGCTCTGCCGTTGCCAACGCGAGCAGACTTTCAATGCTTTGTCGCGAGGACGATGCTCTTCTCTCCTCAATGGCAGACGATCTGGTCAACGACGGCAGTATCTCTCTTGAGTCCTTCAACGCCTCTCCCGCCCCGATTGGTGCAAGAGCTTTGTTCAAGCTCTTCGGCGGCAAGCTTGAAAGAGTGCATATAGAGGCATTGACTCAGCTCTGCCGTAAAGCCGTTCCTCATTCCGAGCTGTCGTTGCCCAATGGTAAAACGGCAGTCATAGAAAACGGTTCGTTGACACTAAAAGCAGAAGAGCTTCCCGTCGCGCGGTACGAAATCTCTCTCCTTCGGGGAGAAAACCGCATCGCCGGCAGACATTTACTGCACGTTAGTACCGAAGATACAATTATTTACAATTACGAAATAAAGGTCGCCGTAGCATCTGATAAAATAGTCGGCGAGCTGGTTGCCCGTTCACGCAGAGAGGGAGATACCATTCTTTTGCGAGGACATCACCGAAGCGTTAAAAAGCTTATGAGCGAAAAGAAGCTCGAGCTCTCCCTTCGTGAGTCTCTTCCCATAGTTTGTGACGATAACGGAATACTGTTTATTCCGTATATCGGAGTGCGCGACGGCGTCGTTTCAAAAAATTCAGAAAGCAAGATCTATATAACACTAATGTAAAGGATAGAATAAAAGAGATGGACACTATTAATAACGATGTCGCTTATACTTTGGTCAGCGAAAAGGAGATCGACGAGATCGTGACCCGTATTGCCGCCGAGATAGACCGAGACTATGCAAATTCGGATAAAAAGCTCCTTCTGCTCTGCATTCTCAAGGGCTCGGTCGTATTTATGGGCGAGCTTATGAAGAAAATAACCTTGCCGCTCGAGATCGACTTTATGAAGGTCTCGTCCTACGGCGCGGCAACGGTCAGCACCGGAAGACTGAATATCCTGCTCGACCTCGCACGCCCCGATATGTCCGAGCTTGATATCGTAATAGTTGAAGATATCATTGACAGCGGAAAGACCCTCTCTTACCTCGTCAAATATCTCGAACTCAAGGGAGCTCACAGTGTTCGCACCGCAACCATGCTTGACAAGAAGTCTCGCCGTGAGGTAGAATTCACTCCCGATTACATAGGTCGCGATATTCCCGACGAGTTCGTCGTCGGATTCGGACTTGATTATGATGAAAAGTTCCGCAACCTTCCCTACGTCGGTGTGCTGAAGAGAGAGGTCTACTCCAACTGACCGAATAAATCCAAGCGACAAACCGCTCGACACCCGTCGCGGAGAGTCCCCAAGAAAGGAAACCCATGAAAAAGAATATCGGTGTAATTTTATTTTACGTGGTGCTGATCGCCCTCATAGCCGGAGCCGTTATGCTGCTCTTCGGTAATCAGGCGAGCGAGCCCACGACCTATGACCAGCTCCGTGACTATATTTCGGACGCCACGGCATTCCATAAAGCCGAGGACAAAGAGGGCTATACCGGAAGTCGGGTGGTCATAAAAGAAGCCGTAATTACCGAAAATTACGACGTCAATCTGACCATGACAGTGGACGGCAAGGATATGAAGATCAGCTATGCCGCCTCCGAGCTTGTCATTCTCGACATCGTCGATCTGCTCACCGAGTACTCCGATCTTTCGGGAATGAAGTTCAATCCCGAGCCCGCAACGGTATACCCGTGGTGGCTCAGCTTCCTCCCTTATATAATAATGATAGTAATCTTTGCCGTTCTGTGGTTCGTTTTAATGAATCAGGCGTCGGGCGGCAAGGGCTCCAAGATAAACAGCTTCGGCAAGGCAAAGGCAAAGACCTCGATGGGAGAAAAGAATCCCGTTAAGTTTGCCGACGTTGCCGGTGCCGACGAGGAAAAGGAAGAGCTTCAGGAGATCGTTGCCTTCCTCAAGAACCCCTCGAAGTTCTCCAGCCTTGGCGCAAAGATACCTCACGGAGTTCTCCTTATGGGCCCTCCCGGAACGGGTAAGACCCTACTTGCAAAGGCAGTCGCCGGCGAGGCGGGTGTTCCCTTCTTCTCGATCTCGGGATCGGATTTCGTTGAGATGTACGTCGGTGTCGGTGCGTCGCGTGTTCGTGACCTGTTCGATACCGCAAGAAAGGCTCCCGCCAGCATCGTATTTATAGACGAGATCGATGCCGTCGGTCGTCACCGCGGAGCAGGTCTCGGCGGCGGACATGACGAGCGCGAGCAAACTCTCAACCAGCTGCTCGTTGAAATGGACGGCTTTGGCTCACACGACGGAATAATCGTCATCGCCGCCACCAACCGTCCCGACATTCTTGACCCCGCACTTCTCCGTCCCGGTCGATTCGACCGTCAGATAACCGTCAGCTACCCCGATCTCAAGGGACGTACCGCCATTCTTAAGGTACACGCCAAGGGCAAGCCGATCGGTGAGGACGTTGATTTTGAAAC
>JAZKZA010000079.1:0-2428 GCA_045612445.1 Eubacteriales bacterium
ATCGCCCACTTTTTGTTATCCTTCGGAGGATACGTACCGCACTTCTCGCGGTGCTCGATCTTCGAGCCGAGCCTGTAAAAGACCTCGCTTCCCGCCGCAACGATGCTGGCAAGATACTTATCGGTAGGCTCAAAGTAATAGGACGCCTCGTCGTACGGGTCTTTATCGAAATCGGGGAAAATACCGTGTATATCAACGCTTCTCGCGCCGCCGTAATAGCGACAGAACGCGGCGTCGTGATTTCTCACGAACGGAATACCTGCGTCAACGAACTCCTTAAAATTACTTTTTTCGCCCTCGACGTGAACAGGTCCGTTGTTAACAGCGTGCATCGGCTTTATTTTACCGACTATGTTATTGGCATTGATAGTTATTACGTTCATTTTATCCTCCGTTTACTTAAAGAGCCGCGCATAAAGGGAAACGGTACACCCCCGTTACGCGCGGCTTTTTGTTCAATTTTTGAATTATTTAGCCTTGATCTCGATGACGGTGTTATGCTTCATCGCGATCTCAATGGAGTTTCCTCTGCCGGTCTTGATCTCCTCAAGCATAGTATTTTGATCAAGAAGTCGAACGGTTATCTTCTCGGCGTCAACGCCCTCAAGCTTTATCTCAACGGTCTTTTCGGGATCTGCCTCATCCTCGAAATAGTAAGATACCATTGCTGTGACCTCTCCGTCATCTCCCTTTGCGGCAACAGCGTAAAGCTTATCCGAATCGGTCGCAACGTCGAGCTGGTTACCCTTCTTATATATATCGTTGAAGATAACGAAGGGATAATATCCCCAGATGGGCTCCATTGTGTGAACGTTAAACATACCGTTCCAGGTACTGGGTCTTGCATCGTAGTACATAAGCATATCGGTACTGTTGTTCTGGCTTGCCACCATAATAGCCGCAATGAACGCCGCACCCTTCATCGAAGAGACGACCTCTATGCTCTGATCGAACAGCGTTGTCCAGTTCTCAACGTAGTTCCACTCGTTGAGGATGCTCTCAGTCTTGAAGAATCCGTACTTATCAAGCGTATTACGGACGTTAGCGGCACAGAGATTGAAATGTCTGACTCGCTTTGCGTATATGTGCCACGAGAGGAAGTCCAACGGTACGTCATTCTCTGCCATATGCTTTACGAATTTATCGAAGCGGCTTCCCTCCTCGACCTTCCAAGCATTAGCGAAAGCGGGACCGCCTATCATAAGCTCGGGGAAGCAGGATTTCAGGTGCTTTGCCGCCGTTTCGTACAGGGGAATGAACTCGTCAAACGTACCCTGCCAGGTGCGCTTATCCTCTGCATCATCGGCATCGAGATCGGGCTCGTTCCAGATCTCCCAATATCTGATATTATAGTGGAAGCCGTTTGCCCAGCCCTCGTTGTAGTGACGGATTATGTGTTCGCAGATGATCGCCCACTTTTTGTTATCCTTCGGAGGATACGTGCCGAGCTTCTTATCGCCGTGCTCTATCTTAGAGCCCAGTCTGTAAAACACCTCAACACCCGCCGCAACTATAGTTGCAAGATACTTATCGGTAACCTCGAAGTGGTAGGACGCTTCGTCGTACGGGTCCTTATCAAAGTCCGGGAAAATGCTGTGCACGTCAACGGTTTTGTCTCCACCGTAATACTTGCTGAGAGAAGCATCGTGGTTTCTGGCAAACGGAATACCTGCGTTAACGAACTCCTTGAAGTTGCTCTTTTCTCCTTCAATATGTACAGGGCCATTGTTTACGGCGTGCATCGGCTTTATCTTTCCGATGATCTTATTGGCGTTAATAACTATCTGGTTCATAACAGTTACTCCTATAAATTTCAAAAAGCGCACGGCAACCGCTTGCAAACTCATCAAAACGATGAGGTAAGCGATAACCGTGCGGTTTTATTGTTTCAAGTTATTTTCTCTTGTTCAGAATGGTAAAGAGATCCTCAAGATCTTCATCACTGAACTCGTTGTCGTCAACTACCTTCTTGGGAGCTTCCTTAACAACGGCGGCAGGACGGACAGCGGCAACGGGCTCGTCCTTCTTTGCAGCAACGCTTCTGAGAGCATCCCCTTCCTTCTTGTTAAAGCCGGTGGCGATGATAGTTATACGCATCTCGTCGTCCAGCTCGTTGTCGAAGGTAACGCCCCAAATGAAGTTTACTCCGGGGTCTGCCTCGTTTGCAACGATGGTGGCAGCCTGGTCGATATCCTCAAGTCCGACGTCGGGCGAAACGGTAATGTTCATAAGAATACCGGTAGCTCCGTTCATGGTGGACTCGAGCAGCGGGCTGGAGATAGCGGCACGAGCGGCAAGCTCTGCCTTGTCCTTACCCGTAGCAGCACCAACACCCATATGAGCATATCCCGCATCCTTCATGACCGAAGTAACGTCGGCAAAGTCGACGTTAATGTGAGCGGTAACGCTGATAAGGTCGGAAATACTC
>JAZKZA010000080.1:0-10555 GCA_045612445.1 Eubacteriales bacterium
ACGAGATAAGTCAGCTTCAGAAGGAGGAGGCTTATCTTGAGGAAGAGCTCGTCAAGCGAGACGATCTCGACATGATAAACGAATATGCCCAGAACGAGCTGGGAATGATAAGAAAGGACTACGTCTCTTCGTCTTATATGAACATCAGCGAGGACGACAGCGTCAACGGCAGCTCAGAGAAGAGCGGCGACGAGCTTGCAACTCTGCTTTCTGCCATGTTCGGAAACTGAGCATACACCGAGCATAATGTGAATACATTATAGGTGAGTGCGAGGTCTAACAATGTAATTGAGGAACGGTGAAGAGCGATGCTCCGCCGCCTATGGGTTCAATTCTTGTTGAACTGCCGGGCGGAGGGCAACGGAACCGTTGTGCGACGGCCCATTCGCACAGCGTCGTCCGGGTCTCGTCACCGTTCGACTTTTTAACGTGATGCTTTTTCACGCGGGCGTTTAAGTTAAATAAAGAGATCAGGAGTGCTATCGATGTTTTATAAACTCAAAAACTTAAAAAGAACATCGTGGCTGGGGATATTTTTAGCCCTGGCGGCACTCTTTTTGCTTTGCCGTATCTTTATCCTGCAGACCTTTGATTACGAGAAGTATCAGTCCAAGGTCATAGATCAGATAACGACCGAATCTACCGTCAAGGCAAAGCGCGGAACGATATACGACCGCAACGGCAAGATACTCGCGACCAACCGAACGGCATACCGTTTGTTCATATCCCCCTCGGGGATTGTTGCCGCCGACCGTGAGAAGGGAACGACGAACCAAGCCGAGCTTATCGCCGACGGTATTGCTCAGATACTGGGTCAGAGCTATTACGACAAGGTCATGACCGAGTCGACACACACTACAAAGCTCGACCGCACGATACAAAAGAACATAATCGATGACCAAACGGTCGACGCCCTGCTCAAGTTTATAGCCGACAATCAGCTTTCCACTCAGGTGTATCTTGAAGCAGGAAGCATAAGATATTATCCGTACGGAACGCTCGCCTGCCACGTTATCGGCTTTTGCAGTGCCGACGGCGTTGGACTTTACGGACTTGAGTATCAGTACAACGACGTGCTTGCCGGAGTTGACGGCAAGACGGTCACGGCGCGTGACGCGTACGGTAACGAGATGCTTTACGACTACGAGAGCTATATTGCCGCCGTCGACGGTTGTGATATCTGGACGACGCTTGACGTAGATATACAGGCGTCTCTTGATGAGCAGTGCGAGCAATCGCTGATAAACACAGGCTCTGAAAACGGCACGTGCGGTATAGTTATGGACCCCTATACCGGAGGTATACTCGCTATGTCGACCGCCCCCGCTTTCGATCTAAACTCACCCTGGACGCTGGTCGACTATTATCAAAGGCAGCTTGATGAGTTCGCCGCCGAAAACGGTATAGACCCCGAGGGCGATAGCGAGGCGTACACCAAGAAGCAGGCAGAGCTTCGTCAGAAGATGTGGGCAAACAAGGCGATAACCGAGGCGTTCATTCCCGGCTCGACCTTCAAGATCATAACCTCGGCGATGGCGTTTGAAAACCAGGTCGTCACCAACGCGTATTCCATCGATTCCCGTTGTACCTGTGAGGGCTCGGGTAAGCTCGGAAACACGACGGTCGGCGGAGTTACTATACATTGTCACTCGAAGCATCATTCACAAAACTTTGCAGAGGGTCTTATGAACTCCTGCAACGTCACCTTTATAAATATGGGTCTTGATATCGGGGCTGAGGCGTTTTACAATGCCTTCAAGGCGTTCGGTTATCTTGATAAGACAGGAATAGACCTCCCCGGCGAGGGCGTCAGCATAATGCATAAGCTTGAAAATCTGCGCATCGTTGAGCTTGCAACCTCGGCGTTCGGTCAGAACTTCAAGATCACCGGCATACAGCACGTCACGGCTGTCAATGCCGTCGTCAACGGCGGACAGCTGCTCGAGCCCTTCGTGGTTGAGAAAACGGTGGATAAGAACGGCAAGACGGTGTACTCGCACGGAGTTGTCGAGGTGCGTCGCGTGGCAAGCAAGGAGACCTGCGAGCTGCTCCGCACCATTCTCGAGGAATGCGTTTCGGGAGGCTACGGCGGAAAGAACTGTTACGTTCCCGGCTACCGTGTTGCCGCAAAGACCGGTACTTCGGAAAAGGTTGGAGACGACAAGGATCTGAGGATCGGATCGGTAATGTCGTTTGCTCCTGCTGAAAGCCCCGTGGCAACGGCGTTCTTTATGTGCGACGAGCCGAACCCCGAGTACGGCAGTACCTACGGAAGCACCGTCGCCGCCCCCTATATGCAGTCGCTGATGCAGCAGATACTTCCCGTTATGGGGGTCGAAGCAAGATACAGCGAATCCGAAATGGACGAGGTAGACCGCGCAATGCCCGATTTCGTGGGCTGGTCGGTCTCGGCGATAGAAAACAACGTCAAGCAGTGGTACGGTCTTGACTACGAGATAATCGGTGACGGAAATATAATTCGTTATCAGTCTCCGGCGGCAGGAACGTACGTCCGTCGAAACGGAGCGAAGATATATCTTTATACCTCAAAATCGCTGGAAAACGAAAATCAGGTGACAGTTCCGAACGTCGTTGGAATGACGGCGGAGGCGGCAACCAAAACTATGATAAACCGAGGCTTTAACGTTAAGATCGTCGGCTCGGATTACTACAAAAATATGTTGACTGCAACCGTTAAGGCGCAGTCGGTCAAATCGGGAACAGTTCTCGGCAAGGGCTACGTTGTCACGCTTTATTTCAGTAACGGAAACGGCGATGAGGAGGTAGACTACTACGTTGAGGAGTTAGGACCCGTCGGTTAAATGAAGGAAGTCTAACGGAAACTAACTTCCGGAGGCTTTTATGAAGCTTTTTGAGCTTTGCAGTCGAGCGCGACTTGCCTGCCCGAACGGGCGGGAGGATACCGAAATACTCGGCGTGACCTGTGATTCAAGACGGGTCGAGCCGGGGTGGATGTTCGTTTGCCTTCCCGGAACGCGCCGTCAGGGAAGCGAGTTCGTCGGTCAGGCGTATCAAAACGGCGCCGTTGCCGTAGTCTCGCAAACGCCGCTCGGCGGAGGAGAAATACTTTGCGATGATGCCCTTGAGGCAATGTCAAGGCTTTGCCGCGTTATGTACGGAGGGGACTGTGCCCGTCTGCGATTGGTGGCGGTGACGGGAACTAACGGAAAAACGACGGTCGTCAACCTGCTTCGATCGATCTGTGAGTCGTCGGGTAAAAAATGCGGAACTATCGGTACGCTCGGCATATATTCGGGGGCGCGAAGGCTTGAGCTTTCGCCGCAGGATCCAAACGCAAATATGACGACGCCCGACCCCGAGGAGCTTTACCGAGCTCTTTCGCAAATGGCGTCGGACGGCTGTGAGTTTGTGTTTCTTGAAGCGTCGTCTCACGCGCTCTCCAGAAAAAAGCTGGACGGCTTGAGCTTTGAAGTGGGTATATTTACAAATCTTTCGCGAGATCACCTCGACTATCACGGCGATCTTTCGGCATATGCCGCCGCAAAGGCAAGGCTTTTCGGTCTTTGCCGAAGCTTCGTTGCAAACGCCGACGATCCGAACGTCTCGCTCGTTGCACCGGTGGCCATCGGTTGCTCGGTCAAGGGACGGTCGGACGTTTACGCCGACAACGTTCGTTTAGAGGGACGCTACGGCTGCGCTTATCGCTTCAACTCTGGTAAGGAGAGTTTTTTGATCCGTTCGGCTATGTCGGGTGAGTTTACTGTCGTAAACACCTTGCTTGCCGCCTCGGCGGCGCAGGAGCTGGGCTTTAGCCGTCAGGATATATGTGCCGGGATCGCGTCTATGCGGTCGTTGTCGGGTCGAATGGAGGCGGTGTCGCTATCGCTGAACGCCGATATTTCGGTCTATATCGACTACGCCCACACGCCCGATGCGCTTGAGAGCCTGCTTGAGAGCGCAAGACGTATCGCGCAGACGGGAAGGGTAGTTCTGGTCTTTGGCTGCGGGGGAGACCGCGATCGAGGTAAACGCGCCGAGATGGGGGCGGTCGCCTGCCGTCTTGCCGATAAGATCATTATAAGCTCGGATAACAGTCGAAGTGAAGACCCGAACGAGATAATAAAAGAGATACTCAGCGGCATCGACCGTGAGAAGGACTGTACGGTGATCGTCGATCGCGGCGACGCCATTGATCATGCAATAAAGCAGTCCCGCCCCGGAGACGTGATAATACTCGCCGGTAAGGGACACGAAAAATACGAGATAGATAAAAACGGACGGCACGAGTTTGACGAAGCCGCCCGCGTCAGAAAGGCTTGGCTCGAAAGGTGAAGATAACGCTTGGAATGAACAGAATAAGTGCCGCCGAGCTTGCGCTGATGGTTGGCGGACGGGTCGAGCCGCAGGACGGGGGAGCCCTTGAATTCGGCTCGGTCTGCACCGATTCGAGAGAGGCGGACGAGGATACTCTTTTTTGCGCCATACGCGGCGAAAGGGTGGACGGACATAACTATATTTCCGCTTCGGGCTGCGCGGTCGCGCTTTGCGAAAGAGTTCCCGACACTTGTCCGTCGGTCTGCGTCGTGGTTGACGACGTGGTGAGCGCGCTCGGTCGCTTTGCCGCCGCCTATCGAAGAGGTGAGTCAACGAGAGTCATTGCCGTCACGGGAAGCGTTGGTAAGACGACCACCAAGGAAAGCATCGCGTCGGCGTTTGGCTCTGGCGAGATATACAAGACCGAGGGTAATTTCAACAGCGTTATCGGTCTGCCCCTTTCTCTTTTGGAGATATCGAAAAAAACGCGCTTTGCCGTGCTTGAAATGGGTATGAGTGGAGTTGGCGAGATCGAGAGTATGTCTCGCACCGCCCGCCCCGAGATAGCCGTGATAACCAATATCGGCTCTTCGCACCTTGAAATGCTCGGCAGCCGTGAAAACATAAGACGCGCAAAGCTGGAGATAGTCAAGGGTCTGCGCAAGGGCGGAACGCTTATCGTCAACGGCGACGACCCTATGCTCTTCGGCTGCGACGTCGGAGTTAAGACGCTTAGTGTCGGCATAAAGAACCCTAACGCCGATTTCCGTGCGCTTGATATAGTTGAACTCGATGATAGAACGGAGTTCGTCTTTACCGACGGAGAGGTGAAAATGCCGGTAACCGTTCCGACCCTGGGGTCTCATAACGTTCTGGCGGCTCTGTTCGCACTTGCCGTGGCGCGTATTGAGGGCGTTGACTCGACGCTCGCGGCGGAGGGGCTCTCGAGAAAGACAAAGGTCAAGCTCAGACAGAATATATACGAGAAAAACGGCATAACAATAATTGAGGATTGCTATAACGCCAGTCCCGAGTCAATGCGAGCCGCGCTGGACGTACAAAAAGGTATAGTATCCCGTCGCGGCGGTCGCGCCGTGGCTCTGCTCGGCGATATGCTTGAGCTGGGTGAGAACAGTTCGGAGCTGCATTTTGAGGTGGGTCGGTACGCTGCCGAGTGCGGGGTGGACCGTCTTATAACCGTAGGGCCTCTGTCGTTGAAGATATCCGAGGGGGCGGCGCTTGACGGAACGGTCAGCTTTACCGACCCTTCAAACAAGGAGAGCGTTGCCGCACACCTGATAGAGACGCTCCGCGAGGGAGACGTGCTTTTGGTTAAGGCAAGCCGCGGTATCTCGCTTGAAAAAGTAACCGAAATACTTAATGAAAGAATGTGAATTATGAATTATCCAATGCTTGCCGAGTTTATCATAACCTTTATATCGGTTTTTGCACTTACGGCGGTGCTGCTGCGTTTTATCATTCCGATACTGAAAAGCCATAAGCTTGGTCAACCGATCAAGGAGATTGGACCTCGCTGGCATAAAAGCAAGGAGGGAACGCCTGTCATGGGCGGTATCGCCTTTATCATTGCCGGGCTCTTCGTTTTGTTGATAATAACCGTCGTGTCGTGGTATCGCGGAACGGCGGGTGAGCTGATACCCCTTGCCTTCGCTATCGGACTTGCCGTGGCGAACGGTATGATCGGATTTTTTGACGACTACTGCAAGCTTCTGAGAAAGTCGAACGACGGACTTCGCGCCTACCAAAAGTACGCGCTTCAGGTCATAGTGGCTCTGGCGTATCTGCTCGCCATGCAGTTGACGGGTAATCTTCCCATGTCGCTTGAGATACCCTTCGTCGGTGTGGTCATCGAGTTTGAGGGGTATATGATAGCTCTTTACTATCTGATCGCCGTGATACTTATAACCGGTATCGTCAACAGTGTTAACCTTACCGACGGTATCGACGGACTTGCGTCGTCGGTGACCTTCGTGGTCGGATCGTTCTTCGCCGTTCTTGCCTTCGTTGTCAACTATCGCCCGCTCAGCCTTCTTTCGGCGGTGATAGTTGGCGGAGTTCTCGGATTTTTGGTATACAACTGGCACCCCGCAAGGATCTTTATGGGGGACACGGGCTCGCTGTTTTTGGGCGGTGCACTGGTCGGTGCGGCGTTCTTACTCAAGCAACCGCTGATAATACTCATCGCGGGTCTGGTATATGTTCTTGAAGCACTGTCCGATATAATACAGGTCGGTGTTTTCAAGCTTTCGGGACGCAAAAAGCGCGTTTTCAAGATGGCGCCGATACATCACCATTTTGAGAAATGCGGCTGGAGTGAGGTCAAGATAGTTGTCGTTTTCTCGTCCGTGGCGGCAGTGTCGTGCATCATCGCCTACCTCGCTATCTGATTTTTTTGAAAGGAGAGAGCTTTGTTTATGCAGGATCAACACGAAAACCCCAACAACGGCGGGCGCGAAAAGCTCGTCTCCAAGCTCAAAAGAAAATATAAAAAGCTCGTATCGGATTACGAGGAAAAGCGCGCGCGACGTGACATAATCTTCACCGAGACGATAACTCCGCAAAAGGTCGAGGAAAAGCCGATCACCCTGCTTCGCGGAGGAATAGATATCCAGCTCGTGCTGACCGTTTTTGCCCTGATCGTTTTCGGGGCGGTCATGTCGCTTTCGGCGAGCTACGTCTACGCCGTTCAGGAGTACGGCGACAGTATGTACTTCTTCAAGCGTTACATATTCTTTGCCGTGGCGTCGGTCGCCATAACCGCCTTTTTCGTGGCGTATGCAAGGCCGCTCTTCTGGAGGCTTTTCGGTGTTGGCGCATATGGCATCTCGATAGTTTTGCTCCTGCTCGTTCTGGTCATCGGAACGACGGGAGGTGGTGCGCAGAGATGGATAGATTTCGGCTTTTTCACGCTCCAGCCCTCCGAGATCGCCAAGATGGCGGTCGTTATGATGCTCGCGCTTTATATGTCGCAGTATGAAAAGGAGATAAAGTCGGTCCACGTTCGCGGGGGAAGCTTCAAGCGAGGCGTTCTGGTGCCCTGCGTGATAATCGGGGTCATACTTGCGCTCGTTATGCTTGAGAAGCATATCTCGGGCGTTATCATAATCGGTCTTATCGGGCTTTCGGTAATGTTTATGGGCGGAACGCACACCAAATGGCTACTCGCCATTCTCGGCGCTCTTGCCGTGGCGGCGGGATTTCTGGTCCTCGTTTCAAGCTACGCGCAGACTCGTGTTGACACCTGGTTGAACATTGACAGCGCAGACCCCCTCGGTCCTGCCTGGCAGACCCTTCAAGGTCTTTACGCTATCGGCTCGGGCGGACTTTTCGGTCGCGGACTCGGAAACAGTAACCAAAAGTACGGCTACGTTTCACAGCCGCAAAACGACTTTATCTTCACCATTATTTGTGAGGAGCTTGGGTTTGTCGGCGCGCTTATCGTTGTCGGTCTCTTTGCCGTGCTCGTTTACCGAGGCTTTAAGATAGCCTCGCGTTGCCCCGATAAATATTTGAAGCTGGTGGCGTACGGACTAACCTTCAAGGTGGCGTTGCAGGCGCTTTTGAACATAGCCGTCGTAACCAACTCAATGCCGAACACCGGCGTTGCACTTCCGTTCTTCAGCTCGGGAGGCTCGTCGTTGGCGGTCCAAATATTTGAAATAGGAATACTTTTGTCAATATCAAGATATTCAGCGGAGAAGAAAAACTAATGAAGGTGCTTTTGACCGGCGGCGGTACGGGAGGTCACGTTAGCCCCGCACTCGCCATCGCCGATACTATAAAACGAAACGACCCCGACGCCGAGATACTCTATATCGGCACGAAAAGGGGAATAGAGAACAGGCTCGTCGGTAAAGAGGGATACGAGATACGTCACGTTGAGGCTCGCGGCTTCCAGCGCTCGCTCTCGCCGAAGAACTTTGCCGCGCTCTGGTATTTTTTGACCTCTCCGAAAAAGGCGAAGGGCATCATACGTGAGTTTGCTCCCGACATCGTCATAGGAACGGGAGGTTACGTTTGCCACGCTCCACTCAAGGCGGCATCGGCTCTCGGTATTCCGACTATGCTTCACGAGTCCAACGCCATGCCGGGACTGGCAGTACGTATGCTGCAGCGCTCGGTCGACCGGATACTTTTGAACTTTGCCGAGAGCGAGAAATATATCGATCAAAAGGAAAAGCTGGTGGTCGTCGGGAACCCCGTTCGCGGAGATTTCGGTAAATACACCCGTGAGAGCGCAAGAGAGGCTCTCGGTATTCCGAGTGAAAGACGGCTGATACTGCTTTCCTACGGCGGAAGTCTGGGGGCTCCCGCCATAAACGACGCCGCGTTTGAGCTTATGCGCGATTTTGACCGTTATCACCCTGAGGTCTTGCATATACACGCCACGGGTCGGGGACGCTACGACGAGTTCAAAAAGCGCTTTGACGAGGCGGGGCTTTCGGAGTGTGAAAACATAGAGCTTTGCGATTATCTTTACGATATGCCAAAGAAGCTCGCCGCCGCCGATCTCGTTATATCGCGAGCCGGCGCTATGACGGTCACCGAGATGGCACGTATGAAAAAGCCCTGCGTAATGATCCCGTCTCCCTACGTTGCCGACAATCACCAGTATAAAAACGCCAAGGTCTTGAGCGACGCGTCTGCGGTGCTGCTGCTTGAGGAAAAGGAGCTGACCGAGGGACGTATAGTCGGTGAGGTCAAGACCCTGCTGGAGAACGCGGCGCGTCGCCGCGTTATGAGCGAGAACATTTCCTCATTTGCGGGAGAGGACGCCTGCGAGTTGATATACCGTGAGATACTCCGGCTCGTTAAATAACAGAAAAGGATAACTGAAATGATACTGAAAAAGCTTTCGGAGCTATGGCAAAAGATAATAGCGTTGCCAAAGCGGCGGCTGGCGGTCTGGCTGGTCGTCATTTTGAGCGCGATCACTGCCGCCTTTGTTCTTCGGGGGCTTTTTGATATTCAGCACGTCGTTTGGATCGGTGTCGGTGGAGACTCTCCGTACAGCGACGAGGAGATCGTTGCTGCATCGGGCGTTGAGTACGGTCAGCAGCTCTTTTCGCTCGACACTCACGAGATCGAGCAGAATATACTTAAAAGCAAGCCGTATGTTCGAGAGGTGCGGGTCTCGCGCTGGTTCTTCTGCTATCTTCGTATAAACGTCGTTGCCGACAGCGCAAGGTACTATATCCAGATCTCTAAATCGACCGAGGAATACTATCTTCTTTCGGAGGACCTTCGAGTTCTTGATTGCCGATATTCAAAGGAGGGCTTTGAGGAGGCAGGTCTGGTCTATCTCGAGCTTCCCGAGCTGAAGACCTGTAATATGGGTCAGCTCATCGAATACGGCGAGGAGGGTAAGAACGAGTTCGTTCTTGATATCATAAACTACTTGAATTCGCAGGAATACGGTGATATGATAAGTGCGATCGGACTGCCCGGACGGTTTGACGGAGCGTACGTTACGTTTTACGGACGTTGCCGTATAATACTTGGCAAGCCTGTTGACGTTGAGCTCAAGATGGAGCGTGCGAGAAAGCATATAGACGCCCTTTCGGGAGTCCCGAACATCGGATTTTTGGAGATCGACGTCTCGCGTGAGGGCGAGACTCTCGTAAGCTATCCGGAAAAGCTCGATTAAAGTTGAAAAATACCGCAAGACCACTAAATGTTGTGTCAAATCCTCCGCTATGTATCTATATATCAAAAAAATTCTAAAAAAATTGCAACAAATTTTATAAAAGGTATTGCAAAAAACAGAAAAAAAAGGTATTATATATACATAGATATTTTCATAGTGCTAAAAGGTTAGCAAACACATATTGGGAGGATTCAACGAAATGACGTTTGAACACGACAACACTCTTGAAAGCGGAGTAAATATAAGAGTAATAGGTGTCGGTGGCGGCGGAAACAACGCTGTTAACCGCATGATCTCGACCAACATTCGCGGAGTTGATTTCGTTTCGATCAACACCGACCGTCAGGCTCTTCGTCGCTCTGACGCCGCAACCCAGCTCGTTATTGGTGAGAAGATCACCAGAGGCTTCGGTGCGGGAGCAAACCCCTCCATCGGTGCTCGTGCCGCCGAGGAATCGGTTGAGGAGATCAAGCAGCTGCTCAGCGGAGCAGATATGGTATTCGTAACCACCGGTATGGGAGGCGGAACCGGAACGGGAGCCACCCCGATCGTTGCCCGTATCGCAAAAGAGATGGGCATTCTGACCGTTGG
>JAZKZA010000081.1:0-4059 GCA_045612445.1 Eubacteriales bacterium
GAATGCAGAGGGCGTCACCGAGTGGCAGGACGTTTACCTTGAGTTCTATTTCGAGGCGGGCGTTACCTACACCATGGAGCTTAACGTCTCTCTCGGAGACCTTGGCGGTATTGTCAGCGACGTCACCACCTCGCTTACCAACATCAATAATTACTACCTTAATATATTGAAGCTCACCGGAGCAGATCCCGACGAGTACCGCGACTACGGATTCAACCGCGTCATGCCCGATACTATGCAGGGACTTATCATCGAGTCGAGAAGACTTTATGCTATCGCCGAGGAGCTCAAGATAATCGCAGGTGCTAAGAGCTCGAACGTTGCAACGCTTGAGAAGATCGCTTGGCTGCTTAACGAGATGGGTCGCGATGAGGACAACGTCGCAAAGTACCTCGAGCAGCTCAAGACCTACATCGGTACTCTCGGTACTTGGACCAACGACAACAAGACTCAGCCGCTGCAGCTCGACTACCTCGTAGTCCAGAGCGCAGACGCCGAGCTTCCCGTTGCAGAAGCAAACTTCTTCCAGTCGATGGGTCACGAGATCATGAAGTTCTTTATGAGTTTCTTCCGTAACTACGACCGTATGGGTGCTACCACCAACATCGACGGAGCAAACGCATCGGTCGAGGTATGGCTCGCAAAGGGTCGTGACCAGACTCAGGTCATCCGTAACCTCGTTAACAACGACTTTACTCCTCAGTACGGTCATCTTGTCAACCTCAAGCTGGTTGCGGCGGCGACCCTGCTTCCCTCGATCCTTTCGGGATCGGGCCCCGACGTCTACATCGGAGTCAGCGAGGGTAACATTATCAACTACGCTATCCGCGGAGCTCTGACCAACATCGAAAACTTCGAGGGCTTCTACGATATCACCAGCCAGTATAAGGTCGAGCATAAGCTCATCAGCGACTTTATCCGTGAGCTCAAGGACGACAACTATATCATCGAGGGCGAAGGTACCTCCACCGTTAAGGCTATGACCGCTGACGGTATCGCGATGTACACCATCACCTTCAATGCAGACGGCTCGGGAAGCACCGAGAAGTACAACCTTGACGACCCCAGCAAGCCGATCAAGAATTACAACGGCTTCACCAAGGAGGGCTGGCTCTATCAGGTCGGTTCGACCTTCGAGGGAGTTACCTATACTTATAAGGACGTTCTTGATGAGAACGGCAACCGCGTAAAGAACGAGAACGCGCAGTTCAACGAGGCTGCGATGTATACTCTCGGTCTTCCGGACGCCGATAACATCATGCACTACTACGGTCTGCCCGAGGAACAGAACTTCAATATGATGTTCGTTCGTAACGATATTCTCGCAGCGCTGGGCATCGAGATCCCCAAGTCCTGGGACGATATCGAAAGCACTATCGCAACCCTTCAGGCAAACAACATGGAGATCGGTATGTCGAACGACTATAAGATCTTCCTGTACCAGAGCGACAGCCAGCTCTTTGCCGATGACGGTATGAGAATCAACCTTGATTCGAACGTTGCGCTGAACTCCTTTGAGTATATGTGCAGCCTCTTTACCGACTACTCCTTCCCCTATAAGTACGACTTTGCAAACCGTTTCAGAACCGGTGAGATGCCGATCGGTATCGCAACCTATAACGGAACGTACAATCAGCTGGTCGTCTTTGCAACCGAGATCAGAGGACTTTGGTCCTTCTACCCGCTGCCCGGTATCGCTACCTACAAGACCAACGATGACGGCAGCTATATGCTCGATGATTTTGGAAACCGTATCGTTGACAGCGTAAACAACGTTGCAGTTGCATCGGTCTCCGCCATCTCGATGATCAACGGATGCGAAAATCAGGAAGCCGCTTGGGACTTCATGAAGTGGCACGTTGGCGCTGAGTGTCAGGTCAACTATTCGGACGAAATGGTCGCCATTCTCGGAGACTCCGCGAAGTACGCAACCGCGAACATCACGGCTCTCGAGAGCATGCCTTGGACCTCTGCCGAGTATGAGCAGCTTGCAGCTCAGTTCAACAACCTCGCATCTATCCCCAACTACCCCGGTTCGTACATTATCGGACGTTATACGCAGTTCGCATTCCTTGATGCTTATGACGATCAGGTCAACCCCGTTGACGCTCTGAACAAGCATATCAACACGATAAACAAGGAAATCACCAGAAAGCGCGAGGAGTTCGACCTTGAAACTCTTGAGATAGGTCAGACCCTGGCAGGTAAGCGTATCGATCAGGCGATCGCCGCTATCGATGCACTTGACGATGCGGCAAAGACCAAGTATGCAGCCGAGATCGCTTTGTTCAATCAGGTCATTGACAGTCTTGAGACTACCAAGACCTACGTCTCCGACGAGAAGATCGCAGAGATTTTGGCAGTTGCCGACGTCCTGCGTGCAGCTCAGTACTCGCGTATGTATCCCGTCGCCGAGTACATTGAGGAGGCAGCAAGAGCTTTGAAGCAGTATCAGGCTTCGTACGTCGACGGCTAATAACATTGTAAGGAGAAAAGATAATGTCACAGAATACGGAAATAAAAGCCAAGAAGGCTGTGGCACGAAAGGATATGACCAGGCTTCAGTGGACGTGGAACGAGATGAAGCGTAACTGGATCGGTTACGTAATGGTTGCCCCGTTCATCATCCTGTTCACCATATTTACGGTCATTCCCGTCGTGTTGTCGATCTTCTTCAGCTTTACCGACTTTAACATGTTGCAGCCTCCGACGATCGTCTGGATGGATAACTACACAAGGCTTTTCCTTGACGACGATATCTTCATCACCGCAGTTCAGAACACTCTGGTCTTTGCGGTCATAGTCGGACCTGTATCTTATATAATGTCTCTGATGGTCGCGTGGTTCATCAATGAGCTTTCGCCCAAGGTCAGAGCAGTTGTAACCCTCGTTTTCTACGCCCCGTCCATCTCGGGTGAGGCCTACCTCATTTGGAAGACCCTTTTCTCGGGAGACTCCTACGGTTGGGCAAACGCCACGCTGATGAACCTCGGCTTGATCTCGAAGGAAATTCAGTGGTTTGAAGACGAAACGTACGTTATGCCGCTTTGTATCATAGTTGCACTTTGGTGCTCGCTCGGTACGGCGTTCCTTTCGTTCATCGCAGGACTTCAGGGCGTTGACCGCTCGCTTTACGAGGCGGGCGCCGTTGACGGAATCAAGAACAGATGGCAGGAGCTTTGGTATATAACTCTTCCGAGTATGAGAAACCAGCTTATGTTCGGTGCTATCATGGCTATCACCGGATCGTTCGGATTCGGAGCCGTCGTTACCGCGCTTTGCGGATTCCCGTCTGTCAACTATGCGGCACATACGATAATGCATCACCTTGAAGACTACGGTAGCCAGCGTTTCGAGATAGGATATTCTTCGGCGATCGCGGTGGTTCTCTTCGTCGTCATGGTCGGAGCCAACTTCCTCGTCAAGAAAGTGATCTCTAAGGTAGGTAAGTGATATGGCAAAGTTAAGAACAAGAAAACATAAAGTCGTTCTCAGCCGTTCAGCCGGAGGCGATTTCGGTATAACCTTAATGCTCACGATCCTTGGACTGTTTATGTTCATTCCGCTGTATTATGTCGTTATTCAGTCGTTTAAGCCGCTTGACGAGCTTTGGATGTTCCCCCCTCGCTTCATCGTTATGAAGCCGACTATAAAAAACTACAACGATCTGTTTATTCAGATGAACGTATCGTGGGTGCCCTTCTCACGTTACATATTCAACACGATCATGGTATCGGTCGTCGGAACTGCAGGTAACCTGCTGTTCTCCTCGCTTGCGGCATACGCCCTTTCGAAGATACCGTTCCCCGGCAGAAACTGGATGTTCAAGACCATTCAGACCTCGCTGATGTTTAACTCGACGGTTACCGCCGTTACCAGCTTCTTCATTATGAGCCGCCTTGGTTGGGTCGATACCTACCTTGCGATCATAGTCCCTGCGTTCTGTACGACGCTGGGTCTGTACCTGATGAAGCAGTTCATGGATACCAACGTCAACGACTCGGTTCTGGAGTCGGCGCGTCTGGACGGCGCAAGCGAGTTCAAGACCTTCTGGGTCAT
>JAZKZA010000082.1:0-1725 GCA_045612445.1 Eubacteriales bacterium
GAAGCGATCCTTGACGGCAAGCACGAGAGCCTTTGCCGTACCTGCCAGATACTTGTGGCCGAAGGCATCGGTGCTTCCGCTCTGCGTGCCCTCACCGACGTAACGGCCGTCGGCAAACTGCAAGCCCTCGGATACGGCAATGACCACGTTCGGGTGCTTCTGCAGCGCCTTTTCGACGTTGGCAAAGAACGCCTCCATGTCAAACGCCTTCTCGGGCAGATATACGTAATCGGGTGCGTAGCCGTCGACGACGCGGCCGATCGCAGACGCCGCCGTCAGCCAACCCGCATCGCGGCCCATGATCTCGACGATCGTTACCGCCTTGACGGTATAGACCGAGCAGTCGCGAATGATCTCGCGGACGGTGGTGGCAATGTACTTTGCCGCCGAGCCGAAGCCGGGGGTGTGGTCGGTCACGACGAGGTCGTTGTCGATCGTCTTCGGGACGCCGATGATGCGCATCTCGTAGTCGTTTTCGGCGGTGTATGCCGAGAGCTTGGCAACGGTGTCCATAGAGTCGTTTCCGCCTATGTAGAAGAAATAACGGATATCGTTTTTCTTGAATATTTCAAGCAGCTTTTCATAAACGGCGTCGTTTTCACCGGGCTTGGGGAGCTTGCGGCGGCAAGAGCCGAGGGCGGCGGCGGGAGTGTTCTCAAGATCGGTGAGCTTCTTTTCATCGAAGATCTCCGAAAGGTTGATAAGGTCCTCGCGCAGAAGACCGTCAACTCCGTTTCTCATTCCGTAGATCGTGGGAATGACGTCGCTGTGAGCGAGAGCGCCGCGAATGACGCCCGAAAGGGTTGCGTTTATAGCGGCAGTGGGACCTCCCGACTGACCGACTACGGCGTTTCCTTTAAGCATTGACATGGTAGTCACCTCATAAAAGTATTTCGTGTTTATTATACCAATATAATGTCTAAATGTCAATACGGCGTGTGTCTTTATTGCGACTTGTGACCGTGATAACTTTTTTTATTTTGCCGCCCGTTTGCGACGCCTTTCGCGCCCGTTGGGTTGTATAATTAACCAAAAAAGAAAGGACAGTTGAAAATGATAAAAAGCGAAGGAACACTTACACATTCTATCTCTGACCGACGAATGACGATACGTCTTTCGGGCGAGATAGATCATCACAGCGCGCTATCCATGCGAGCTGCTGCCGACGAGCTTATATATCGGCACAGACCGTTGTCACTTGCCATTGATCTCTCGGGAATAGAGTTTATGGACAGCTCGGGGCTGGGGTTTATCATGGGGCGTTACGCTCTCTTGAAAAAGCTTGGAGGAGAGATAGTCCTGCTCGATCCGAACGAGAGGGTGGACAAGATAATATCGCTTGCGGGACTTGAACGGATAATTTCAATAGAAAGGACAGAGAAAAAATGAGAAAAAAAGATATGACCGGCAGTATAAAAAACACGATGAAGCTGGTCTTGCCCTCACTTTCGGTCAATGAGAGCATGGCTCGTGCGGCGGTCGCCGCCTTTTGCTCACAGCTTGATCCGGCGTCGACCGAGCTGGCGGATATAAAGTGCGCCGTTTCGGAGGCGGTCACTAACTGTACGGTACACGCCTACCGAGACCGCGTCGGTCTTATATACATAACAGTATCTCTAAGCTCGGACGGATACGCCAAGATCGAAATACGCGACCGCGGTTGCGGTATCGAGGACATCAAGCAAGCGCTTCAGCCGCTATACACGACCGACGCCGAAAGCGAGC
>JAZKZA010000083.1:0-3992 GCA_045612445.1 Eubacteriales bacterium
TTTTTATTGATTTATTTGTTAGCGTTGTAAATGTCGTACCATTTAAGGTTATCCGAGATGGCAGACTGGATAGACAGCGTGGGCTTCCAGCCGAGCAGGTTCTGAGCCTTGTCGATCTTGGTGAATGCGCCAGCAACGTCACCGGGACGGGGATCGGTCTCTTCAATGTCAAGCTTATGTCCAACGACCGCTTCAAAGTCACGAATGAACTCGCGAACAGTAACACCGCTTCCGCTTCCGAGGTTGATAGCCTGGAAAGGAGCATCGGCACAGACCGTGTCGAATCTCTCAACGGCGAGAGCGTGAGCCATAGCGATATCCCAAACGTGAACGTAGTCACGAACACCCGTGCCGTCGCGAGTGGGCCAGTTGACGCCGGTGAGCTTGAACTGACCAAGACCCTTATCGTGAAGGATAAGACGAGGCAAGAGAAGTGTGGGAGCATCCTTATAAGGACCGGTGCGCATAGACGGGTCGGCTCCGACAACGTTGAAATATCTGAAGACGATAGCGCGTGCTCCGTAAGCTACGCTGAAATCGCGCATAATGAGCTCGCACATATACTTGGTGGCGGCATAGGGGCTCTGGGGATTAAGAGGATCGCTCTCAGTAACCTCCTGCTTCTGGGTGTCGCCGTATATCGATGCCGAGGAGCTGAAAAGGAAATCCTTGCAGCCCAACTCACACAGCTTCTTGAGAAGAGTGTTTGTCTTGGCAACGTTCTCGTTATAGTAGTTATAGGGATCTGCGACCGATTCCGGAACGACAGTCAAAGCGGCACAGTGAACGGTGCTGCGAATGTCGGGATGCTCTTCGAATATCTTTTCGACCAGCGCAAGGTCTGCGATATCTCCTTTGTAGAAAATGCGGTTTTTAGTAAACTCGATCCGTCCGGTAATCAAAGAATCGAGGATTACGGGAGTATGACCGCGATCTTCGAGCGCGGAACAGATGGTGCTTCCGATATAGCCGGCACCGCCGGTTACAAGAACCTTCATTGTTGATCTCCTATCTGAAACAAATATTTTTAGCAATACCATTATATCACTTATATGTATTTTTTTCAATAGTCTTTGTAATAAAAATACAATAAAAAATCAAAAAATCACCGTAAGAAAGCGCTTGCGGTGATTTTTTTGATTATATTTACAGCAGTATGCAAATAAGACCGCTGCTGCCCTCGTTGACGATACGCTCAAGTGTTGAGGCGATTTTTGTTCTGACCTCATCAGGCATATTTTCGAGCTTGGCGTGAAGCCCTTCGTTCGTCAGCTCGTAAAGAGACTTTCCGAAAAGATTAGACTCCCAGATCCTTTGCGGATCTTCTTCAAATTCGCGGAGTAGATACTTAACGAGCTCCTCGGACTGCTGCTCTGTTCCAACGATGGGGTTTATCTCGGTCTCGATATTTGCACGAATGAGGTGTATGGATTCCGCCGCGGCACGCAGACGAACACCGTATCCACCGGCCTGCTTGATTATATCGGGCTCTTCAAGCTTCAGAGCCGAAACGTCGGGCATTATGATACCGTATCCCTTTTCCTCAACAGCAGCAAGCGCATCGGCGACCTTTTCGAGCTTGGTCTTTTGCTCGGAAAGCGACTTGAGCAGGTCTATAAGCTCACGCTCACCGGGAATGTCGAATCCTGTCAGCTCGCTGATGACCTTGTAGTAAAGACCGTCAGCGGGGATCACGCTTACCGTTGCCCTGCCCTTGCCAAGGTCTATACTGTCTATATTGGAGGATTTTATAAACTCGTTATCTGCAAGCGAGGCAAACGCTTCGCGAATATTACCCATCTTGCTGACCTCGGACGCGCAACGCTTCACGTCCTCAAACACCGACACACTTACGGGGTGACGCCTATCAAGTGCGCGCATCCATTCGGGACTCTCCACAGCGATCTCACTGACAGGAAACTCGTTTAATACGAGCTCGAGTATGTGTCGTATATCCTCGGCGTCGAGATCGAGACAGCTGACCAAAGCCACCGGAACGTCGTACTTTGCCTCAAGCTCGTATGCCAGAGAGATCGCGCTGTCGGCGGCGGGGTTTTTGGAGTTTAGTATTATCGAAAACGGCTTTCCTATCGACTTGAGCTCATTGACGACCCGTTCCTCGGCTTCAACGTATGCCGCACGGCCGATCTCACCTATGCTTCCGTCGGTGGTGATAAGCATACCGATGGTGGAATGATCGTTGATGACCTTTTGGGTTCCTATCTCGGCAGCCTCAACAAAAGGCATAGGCTCGTCGCGCCACGGAGTTCGAACCATTCTAGGTTCGCCGTTTTCAACCGTTCCGAGAGCTTCGGGAACTATGTAGCCAACGCAGTCGATCATTTTAACGCGAAGCGAGGAAACGTCGTCCGAAAGCTTTATATTGACCGCCTCGTCGGGAATGAACTTCGGCTCGGTGGTCATAACGGTCTTCCCTGCTGCCGACTGCGGCATCTCGTCACGCGCACGGTCGCGCTCGTAGCCGTCGTCGATATTGGGCAGGACCAACGATTCCATAAAACGCTTGATAAATGTAGATTTTCCGGTACGCACCGGACCGACAACACCGATATATATGTCTCCTCCGGTGCGCTCGGCAATATCTCGGTAGATAGAATTTTCGCTCATAAAATAAACCCTCCCGGTATTTTTACTAAAATATATGCCGGGAGGGTTTATTATATTCAGGCTTGTTTCAGATTTTGCGGACGAGCAACGTTAGTTGTCGAAATGCATCTTTATTTGAGCAGCGGTGCTTTTTCTATGCTTTTCAACCAGAGCGTCAATACGCTTAACGGGGTTGAGGAGGTCAGAGATAGTTTCGTCGTGGTTAAGAGTGTCGATTATGTACGAAACGTACTTGCACATATTAACGTCAACGAACCAATCACAGTTGGTGACCTCAGGGTTGCGATAGGTCAGGTTGGTTGCGAAGACCTTGTCGATAATATTATCCTCGTAAGCCTTGGTGAACTTATCGGGACCGTCGGTGAAGAGACCAAAGGTGGTAAATGCGAAGATGCGCTTAACACCCTTCTCCTTGAGCTGATATGCAACGTCGAGCAGTGAGTCTCCCGAGGAGATCATGTCGTCAACGATGATAACGTCCTTGCCGGAGAGATCCGGACCGAGGTACTCGTGAGCCGTGATGGGGTTTCTTTCGTTAACGATTCTCGAATAGTCGCGTCTCTTGTAGAACATACCGATATCAACTCCCAGAACCGAGGAGTAGTACATACATCTATCCATAGCGCCTTCGTCGGGCGAGATGAAGATGAGATCGTCCTTGTCGAGAACGATATCGGGAACGTTACGAACCAGAGCCTTGAGCATCTGATAGGTGGGACGAACGCTGTCGAATCCGCAAAGCGGAATAGCGTTCTGAACTCTGGGGTCGTGAGCATCAAAGGTTATGATGTTCTCAACTCCCATGCTCTCAAGCTCCTGGAGCATAAGAGCGCAGTCGAGCGATTCGCGAGCCGATCTCTTGTGCTGACGTCCCTCATAGAGCATAGGCATAATGACAGATATTCTTCTTGCCTTACCGCCGATAGCACCGAGAATACGCTTGAGGTCGGCGTAGTGATCGTCAGGACTCATAGGAACGGTCTGACCGTACATTTTATAGGTAACGCCGTAGTTAAAGGTGTCACAAATGATATAAACATCGTGACCTCTCATAGATTCGTGAAGAAGTCCCTTTGCCTCTCCGGTTCCAAAACGCGGGCATTCAACGGGGACGATAAACGAATCGTCACCGCCGTGACGGCGCCATTCCTTGAGATAGTAATCTACCTGAGATACAAACTGCTCGCAGCCCCTCATACCGATAACGCTGAGTTCGCCGAAAAGTGATTCCTTCATAAATTCCTCCGGATTTTTATTATATTGATGACTCGTATATTATAGCACAGTTTTTTCTGTTTGAAAAGAGATTTTCTGCAATTTCGACATATTTTATAAAACATCTACATAATATACGAAATTTCTAC
>JAZKZA010000084.1:0-5531 GCA_045612445.1 Eubacteriales bacterium
GGCGATCGTCACCGATATCGAGGGAACGACTCGCGACGTTCTGACCGACACGGCGTCGTTCGGCGGCGTGACGCTTCATATCAGCGACACGGCAGGACTTCGTGACAGTGACGACCCGGTCGAGTCTATCGGTATCCGACGCGCGCTCGACGCGCTGACGGCGGCGGGTCTTGTACTGGTGGTGATAGACGGCTCGCGCGATATCTGCGAGGACGACCGCGCCTATCTTGAAAGGATAAGGAGCGCGGCGGCGTTTTCGATCGCGGTGCTGAATAAATGTGACCTCGGGGTCTGCGAGAGCACCGCGCGCTTTGCCAAGAGCTTTGACCGCTACGTTTCGCTCTCGGCAAAGACCGGCGAGAATCTCGACGCGCTTGAAAGAGCGATCTCTGAAGCCTTTGTCGACGACAGTATTGACCTGATGCGCGACGGCGTTGTGTCGACCGAGCGACAGTACGGCGCGCTGATCGGCGCCGGCGACTGTCTGCGGGCGGCGCTGGGAGCGCTGGACGCGGGACTTCCGACCGACCTTATCTGCTCCGAGCTTGAATGCGGACTCTCAAAGCTTGCCGAGCTTGGCGGACGCGAAGCGTCGGAGGATATCGTCTCGGGCATATTCTCTAAATTCTGCGTAGGAAAATAATGTGTGCGGGCGACCGGTGGTCGCCCGCTTTTTATCGTCTGATTTGATAAAACGTTACTTAATATATTTACAAACGGCAAAAATTATGGTATAATACAACTACCACACAAATTGAATATGTCTTGCATTTTAATAGGCGAAGTGTACCTTTTTACTTTTTGGCAAAAATGTATGCTCCGCTTCGTATGCTTTGCCTTTTGTGCAGGACTGCGATTCAATTTGTGTGGTAGCAATGGGAGCTGCATTTTTCGGTGCGTGACTTCGGTTGCGCACCTTTTTATATTTAGGGGGATATATGAGCAAGAAGCATTCAAAAAGAGTACCGGATATTACCGGCGTTTTGCTAACGCCCGGCGAGCCCGACGTCTGCCTTGGTAACGGAGAGCAGGGATATGAGTGCTGCTGCGACGAGTGCGACTACTATTTACTCTGTTTTCCCGAATTTGATCCCAAAAAACAGATAAAAACAGTTGGTGCTTGTCTCTAATATCAGCCCACTTTCCGTAAGATACAATAACTCAAACGGCTCGCTTTTTATAATAAAACAACACCGCTTAAAATCAAAGACCCCCTCCCGGAGGAAGGCTATTTAGACCGTTTATAGAATTACAGAATTTTTGTTTATATAAATTTTCCGTCAGCGGGCGACCGGTGGTCGCCCGCTTATATTAAAGAAAAAAGCACCCGCAGGGGTGCTTTTTTCTTAATTATTAAATATGTCGAATAAGATCGGCAATGAAGCCCTCGTCGTGGTTGCAAAGCGTCATGTCGCTCACCTGCTTGACCGCGTCGATCGCGTTGTCGGGGCAGGCGGCGACGTCTGCCGCGGCGAGCATCGGTATGTCATTCTCGTAATCTCCGCAGGCGTAGACGGTCAGGCGTCTGCCCATCTCTCCCTCGAGATGCTCGCGGAGTCGGGTCAGCATTCTCGCCTTGCCGCAGCCGCGTCCCAGTAGCTCGTAATACTTCGCACCGCTCTTGCAGTAATCGAAGGCGTCGCCAAAGCGTTCTTCAACCGCCGCTCGCACAAGATCAAGATCGTCGGACTCGCCGCGAATGACCATCTTGTACCAGTCGTCGCACTTACCGCACCACTCGGAGATAGGCTTGACCTCGACGGTCTCCATAATATCCCCGATAAAATCGAGTTTTAAATGCGGAGTTATCATATCGGTCAAAAAGCCTCTTGCGCTTGAAACGCGCATACCGATCTCGGGGAAGCGTTCACGAATGAACTGCGCCGCCTCGGTTAGCCTCTTGGCGTCGATATAGTCGGCAGTCAGCGGAGTGCGGCTCGACAGATCGTACATACACGCGCCGTTTGCGATAATAGCGGGAGCGTTGACGAGCGCTCCCAGATCGAGCGGTATCAGCTTGAGGTCGACCGCCATACGGCCGGTGGCGATCGTAAAGTGACCGCCCTGCGACTTGAAATATTCTATTGCCTCAACGTTTTCGGGAACGACGCGACTCTTCTTGCCGAGAAAAGTGCCGTCTATATCCGAAACGATCAAAACGTCGTCAAATCTACCCATTGAAGGTCAATCCTTGCTTCTCAATTTTTCGAGCAATCGCTCAAACGTGCTCGGCAGAGGGGCGGTGAACACCATTTCCTCACCGCTGACAGGGTGAGTCAAGCGCAGAGAGGCGGCGTGAAGACACTGACCGCTGATCAGCGAGGCGTTTTCCCTCTCGAATTTAGTATGTCCGCCGCCGTAGACGGTGTCGCCCATCAAGGGGTGACCCTTGAAGGACATATGGACGCGGATCTGATGCGTTCTGCCGGTCTCAAGCTCACATCGGAGCAGAGAAAAGCCGGAATACCGCTCGACCACCGTCCAGTGAGTCACGGCGTTGCGGCTGGTCTTTTCGGGGTCACGAACGACCGCCATCTTTTTTCGGTCGGTCGGGCATCTGCCGATGGGGGCGTCCACCACACCGGAGTCCTCCTTGAACGACCCGACCACGAGCGCGTAGTAGACCCGACGCATACTGTGTGTCTTGAGCTGCTCGGCGAGCGAGAGGTGCGCGGCGTCGTTCTTGGCAACGGCGATAAGTCCGCTGGTATCCTTGTCGATACGGTGAACGATGCCGGGTCTGCTGACCCCTCCGATACCCGAAAGACTATCGCGACAGTGGTACAGCAAGGCGTTGACCAGCGTACCGTCGGGATTGCCGGCGGCAGGGTGAACGACCATTCCGGACGGCTTGTTGATAACTATGATATCGTTATCCTCGTAAACGACGTCGAGCGGAATGTTTTGCGGGCGGGCATCGTCGGGCTCGGGCTCGGGAAGGGTCAACTCGACCACGTCTCCGACACGGAGCTTGTAGTTTTTGTTTTCGACCCTTCCGTTAACGAGCAGAGCTCCCTCGGAAAGCAGCTTGGCAACGGCAGAACGGGTCAGTCCCGTCTCTGCCGAGGCAAAGACGTCAAGCCTCGTTCCCGCCGTCGCCGCCGTCAGCGACGTTTTTGTTATCGGCATTTTTGTAATCCTTTACAGTGGTGATTATAAGATACAGTACCAGCAGAGCCGCCCCGATGCAAACGCAGGAGTCGGCGATGTTGAAGACCGGAAACTCGATGAAGGCAAACTCGATAAAGTCGACGACAAAGCCGAGCAAAAGTCTGTCTATCATATTTCCGATACCGCCGGCGAGAATGAGGTAGAGCGACCAGAGCAGGAGCTTGTCCTTCGGTCGGTCGAGGAAGAGGTAGATGCAAAGAGCAATTATTGCAAGGCTCGAGACGAGGAGAAAAACCCATCTGTACGCCCCGTCACCCATACTGCTTCCGAACATACCCCACGCCGCGCCGTCGTTTTCAAGGTATCTGAAGTTGAAAAGGTAGGGAATGACCCGAACCGTTCCGTTGCCCTGCAGAAATATGACCGCCAACCACTTTGAGAGCTGGTCGATAAAGATAAGCAGCAGGGTCAGGATCACCCAAATGAACATTTTCTTACTGACCTACGATCGCGGCGCATCTGGGGCAGAGTACTCCCTCGCCGTCGCGAACGATCTCGTCGGAGAACATCCAGCAGCGGTCGCACTTCTCGCCCGAAGCGGGAGCGACGGTGACTGCGATGCCCGACTCGGTCTCGGTGAAAGCACCCTCGGGAGCGTTGCCCTTGACGACCTTTGCCGACGAAACGATATAGACCGTCTTGAGCTCGGCGGCAAAGCTGTCGAGCAGCGAGAAGACGTCGTCGTCCTCGGTGTAGATAACGACGGCGGCGTCGAGCGACTTACCGATCAGCTTTTCGGCACGAGCCGTTTCAAGCGCCTTCATAACGTCGTCGCGCAGGGTGAGGAGCTTATCCCAGCGAGCGCTCAGCTCGGTGGCGTTCCACTCGGGATCGACCGCGGGGAACTCGTTGAGGAAGATGCTCTCGGTCTTGTCGCTTTCAAGATGAGGCATACACTGCCAGATCTCTTCGGCGGTGAAGGAGATCAGCGGCGCCATCAGTCGGGTCAGAGCCGAGAGAATGAGCCACATAGCCGTCTGTGCGGCACGACGGAGCGTTCCGTCGGTCTTTTCGGTGTAAACGCGGTCCTTGGTTATGTCAACGTAAAGCTTCGAGAGATCGTTGGTGCAGAAGTTGTTGACCGCGTGATATATCTGATGGAATTCGTACCTTGCATACGACTCGCGAGCGCTCTCGATGAGGGCGTTGGTGCGGCTGAGCGCCCAACGGTCGATCTCGCAGAGCTCGGAGAGGGCGACCATATCGGTCTTGGGATCGAAGTCGCCGAGGTTGGCGAGCAGGATACGGGCGGTGTTGCGGAACTTACGGTAGCTCTCGGCGAGCTGCTTGAAGATGTTGTCCGAGCAACGAACGTCAACGTGGTAGTCGCCGGACGCCGCCCAAAGACGAACGAGATCTGCGCCGTACTTCTTGACCATATCGTCGGGGTCAACACCGTTGCCGAGCGACTTGTGCATCGTGCGGCCCTCGCCGTCAACGACCCAACCGTGGGTCAGAACGGTCTTGTAGGGAGCGCCCTCGCCCTTCGCGCCAACGGCGGTGAGCAGGGAGGACTGGAACCAACCGCGATACTGGTCGCCGCCCTCGAGATAAACGTCGGCGGGCCATTTCTGGTCGTCGTTGCCCTCAAGGACTGCGAGATGAGACGATCCCGAGTCGAACCAACCGTCAAGCGTGTCGGTCTCCTTGAAGAAGTGAACGCCGCCGCAGTGGGGGCAAACGAAGCCCTCGGGGAGAAGCTCGGAGGCTTCCTTGATGTACCAAGCGTTGGAGCCCTCGTTGCCGAAGATATCGGATACCTTTTCTATCGTTTCGGGGGTGCAGACCGGCTTTTTGCAGTCCTCGCAGTAGAAGACGGGAATGGGAAGACCCCAGTGTCTCTGACGGGAGATGCACCAGTCGGCTCTCTCACGAACCATCTGAGTGATGCGTTCGCCGCCCCAAGCGGGGATCCATTCGACCTCCTCGCAAGCCTTTACGGCGTCGTCCTTAAAGGAGTCGACCGAGCAGAACCACTGCGGGGTGGCGCGGAAGATGATCGGCTTCTTGCATCTCCAGCAGTGGGGATACTCGTGCTCGATCTCCTGCGAGGCAAAGAGCGCGCCGCTCTCCTTCATATCCTCAAGGATAGCCTCGTTGGACTTTTCGTAGTACATACCGGCGAACTTTCCGGCGTCCTCGGTCTGGAAACCGCGATCGTCGACCGGAACGACGACGTCGATGTTGTAGCGACGGCAGGTCTGATAGTCGTCAGCACCAAAGCCGGGGGCGGTGTGAACGCAGCCGGTACCGCTGTCCATGGTAACGTAATCAGCCAGCACCAGGGTGCTTTCACGCTCCAGGAACGGATGCTGGGCGGTCATGTATTCCAAATCAGCACCCTGCAGACGGGCGATGAT
>JAZKZA010000085.1:0-2594 GCA_045612445.1 Eubacteriales bacterium
CCAATACCGACCTGCGCTACCGCCAGAGATACGTTGACCTTATTATGAACCCCGAGGTTCGTGACGTCTTCGTCAAGCGCTCGGCTATAATCCGTGCCATTCGTACCTTCCTTGACGGTCAGGGCTTTATGGAGGTCGAAACGCCTATGCTGGTCGCAAACGCCGGCGGTGCTGCTGCCCGTCCCTTTGAGACTCATTTCAACGCTCTGGACGAGGATTTCAAGCTCCGCATATCGCTCGAGCTCTACTTAAAGCGTCTTATCGTCGGCGGTCTCGAAAGAGTCTACGAGATCGGTCGAGTATTCCGTAACGAGGGTCTTGACACTCGTCATAACCCAGAGTTCACCCTGATGGAGCTCTATCAGGCGTATACCGACTACCACGGTATGATGGACCTCACCGAAAATATGTTCAGATACGTCGCTCAGACCGTTCTCGGGACGACGACCATAAGTTACAACGGCATCGAGATGGATCTCGGCCGTCCCTTTGAGCGCATCACGATGGTCGACGCCGTCAAGAAGTACTCCGGAGTTGACTTCAACGAGATCAAGACGCTCGATGAGGCTCGCGCCATTGCCAAGGAAAAGGGAGTTGCGTTTGAGACCCGTCACAAGAAGGGAGACATTCTCAATCTCTTCTTCGAGGAGTTCGTCGAGGAGCATCTCATTCAGCCCACCTTCGTTATGGATCACCCCATCGAGGTCTCGCCGCTGACCAAGAAAAAGCCCGACAACCCCGAGTACGTCGAGAGATTCGAGATGTTCATGAACGGCTGGGAGATGTGTAACGCATACTCCGAGCTGAACGACCCGATAGACCAGCGCGAGCGCTTTGCCGCGCAGGAGGAGCAGTTTGCCGCCGGAGACGAGGAGGCAAACCACACTGACGAGGACTTCCTCAACGCCCTTGAGATCGGTATGCCCCCCACGGGAGGTATCGGCTACGGTATCGACCGTATGTGTATGCTCTTCACCGACTCGGCTGCTATTCGTGACGTTCTGCTCTTCCCCACGATGAAGTCGATCGACTGATATGTACGACAACGAAAAGCTTCCCGAGGGCGAGCTGACTCCTCAGTCGGAGTTCGGCAAAAAGCTGGATAATTTCTGGTATTATAATAAATGGAAGGTAATCGGCGCGATATTCGTGCTGGCAATACTCGCCATCTGCCTGTTTCAGTGCATGACGCGCGAGACATACGACCTTTCGATCGTATACGGAGGCGCGATGAGCGCCTCCGACGAGCGTTCACAGGCTATGCGCACCGCCCTTTCGGACGTTGAGCCGGACGGCATCGGCGATAAGGGCGTTGGGCTGACCGTGCTTGAAATATACGGTGAGGACTACGCCAAGGAGCATCAGGATAGCTTCAACGCCGTCGCTAACAACAACAACTACACAAACCTCTGCCAGCTTATAACCACGGGTGAGTACTCGATACTGATCCTTGACCGCTGGATATACGAGGATATCAAGGGTAACGTCGGCTTTCGTGCGATAGACGAGGTCTGTGGCGAGAGTACGGTATCCGAGGATCAAAAGTATGACGCCACGGCGGTTTACCTCAAAAAGACCGCCTTTTACGGCAGTAATGCCGGCGCGTTCAGCGGAGTGTCAGACAACGCCGTCATTTGTATTTGTATCTATTCTCCCTTCAAGGCCGCAGTCGGTTGTGGCGGAGTTGCCGAGACCGATCCGGACTACCAAAAAGCCGTCGATATGTTTCGCGCCATTTTGACTTATAGGAGCTAACATCTTGAAAAAACAGCTTACCTCATCATTTTTGTTACTTCTCACCGCTATAATCTGGGGATTTTCCTTCGTTGCACAGGCGGTATCGCAGGTCGGAACGCTGACCTTCACCGGTCTTCGCTTCGTCCTTGCCGCTATGGTAACGCTTCCTATCTGCTTGATATTCTCGCGAGGCATATCGAAGGAAACTATCAAGGAAACAGTAAGATGCGGACTTATCGTCGGAGTGGCGCTGTTCGTGGCCTCGATCCTCCAGCAGTTTGCCATCGACCTCGGCCCTTCGGACGACTCGATGAAGGCGGGCTTCATTACCGGACTTTACTCGGTCTTCGTTCCGGTCGCAGGATTTATCTTTTTGAAGAAAAAGACCGGATTTACGACCTGGATCGGCGTTGTTGCCGCTATCAGCGGTCTTTTCCTGCTCTGTAACGTCGGCAGCGCGTCACTTCACTTCACCGATATACTTCTCTTCGCCAGTGTACCGGTCTGGACGGCCCACATTCTGCTCATAGACCATCTTAACGGTCGCGGTCGCATAGACCCGCTGGTCCTGTCGTTGACACAGACGGCGGTCTGCGGTATCTTGAGCCTTATCTGTGCCATCATCTTCGAGCCCGACTCACTCTTCAGCGCCTCGGCTCTCGCAACGTCTTGGCTTCCTATACTCTACGGTGGAGTTATGTCGGGCGGTATTGCCTTCGCACTTCAGGTCGTCGGTCAAAAGCACGCCAACCCGACCGTTGCGGCGATACTTCTCTCAACCGAGTCTATGTTCAGCGCCATCGGAAACCTCTTGATAATCGGCGTTGATATGACGACTCCTCAGTTCATCGGTTGCG
>JAZKZA010000086.1:0-2392 GCA_045612445.1 Eubacteriales bacterium
GATCGACCCGCTGCTTGAAATGTACGGGCTCACTCCCGAGACCATCGTTGCCAAGGCAAAGGCAGTCATCGCACTCAAGAAATAATGATAACAAAAAGCACACGACGGACTCGTCCGTCGGGTGCTTTTTATGTTTGATCATGCAAACGTCTCGGGTCTTGCAAGCTCTGCAAGCGTGACCGTTTTCTCAACGCGGGCGTTAAGGTCCTTGACCTTGACGACTCCGCTTGCCTGCTCGTCGCCACCCATGATGATAGCGTGGGTGTAGCCCTCCTTCTGGGCGTAGTCGAACTGCTTGCCGATCTTTCTCTGCGAGCCGTTATAAACGGTGCAACGAACGCCCGATGCGCGAACTGCGGCTGCGATGGCGGCGTAATCGGCGTAGGAGATACCGTCGAAGCGGGTGACGAGGACCTTTGCCGTACCGGTGTAAAGGTCTTCGGGAATAAGTCCGTGAGTGACGAGGAAGTTCTCAAGAGTTACGTCGCCGAAGCCAAATCCGACTCCGCTGACGTTGGCGTTCTTGACGAAAAGACCGACGAGGTTGTCGTAACGGCCGCCGCCGAACATGGCGCGATTGTTCTCGGGGGCGGTGTCAAAGACCTCGAAGACGGTGCCGGTATAGTAGTCGAGACCGCGAATGATGCCAAAATCAAAGACGCACTCGTCCGAAATGCCGATGGCATCAAGGGCGGCGAAGAGCTCGCGAAGCTCGGCAGCGCCCTTCGAGTCGGGGCAGAGAGCGGCGGCAGACTCAACGTCCATCGAATAAACGGCGTCGATCCTCTCGATCATCTCGGGGGTGACGGACAGAGCCGCCATCTCCTTTTCGTAGGCGTCGCGACCGACCTTACCCTTGCGGTCGATGACCTTGGATATCTTCTTTGCTCCGGCGGCATCGGTCTCACAGATAGCGCAGATGACGTCGTTGAAGAAGCGGCGGTTGTTTATGTGTACCTTGTACATAGACGAATCAGCACCGAGCGCGCGGAGCAGCATTACGGCAGTGGAAATGACCTCGACGTCGGCTTCGACCGTCTCGCAGCCGAAGATATCGACGTTGACCTGCCAGTGCTCGCGCAAGCGACCTCTCTGGGGACGCTCGTATCGGTAGAGGTTGGGTATAGAGAACCAACGGAGCGGGAAGCTGAGCTCACCGAGCTTGGCGGCGACCATACGGGCAACGGTGGGGGTCATCTCGGGGCGAACGGCAAGGCGTCTGCCGCCGCGGTCCTCGAAGTTGTAGGTCTGCTCGCCGGCGAGCTCCTCGCCGCTTTTTGCGATATAGAGATCAAGCGACTCAAGCGTCGGTCCGCCGTACTCCTCGAAGCAGGCAAGGCTGAGTGCGTCGCGTATTTTACCAAAGAACCAGTTCCGGAGGATCATCTCGCGGGGATAGAAGTCGCGCGTGCCCTTGTACGGCTGGGTTGAAAGTTTTATTTCGCTCATTTTGATATCCTTTCGTGATAGAAATAAAAAGCATTTTTAATAATGAATAATTATAGCACAATACTCGTCACAATGCAAGAAATTTTATTATTTTTATTTGTTTTGGGCGTGTAAAATCAAGTTTTTCGGCCAAAACGGGGCGTTTTTCAATATAATTTTCAAAAAATTGAAAAATACCCTTGCAATTTTACGCAAATTGTGATACAATATCAAAGCACATAATTTTCAGCCAACGTGAGACGCCGTCTCTTGGCATATAATTTTTCGGAGGAACGATATGCTTTCCAATATTTTTGCACTTACTTCGACCACCACGACCGCAGCCGGTCTTGGACCTGTCGAGATCATTCTCGGCGTTGCCCTTATGGTCATGGCTCTTTTCCTGATCGTTGCAGTTCTGCTTCAGTCGGGCAAGGATTCGAACAATCTTTCGGGCGCTATCTCGGGATCTGCCGAGACCTTCTTCTCCAAGTCCAAGGCAGGAACCTTTGATAAGTTCCTTTCGAGAGCGACCACCGTCATCTCGATCATCTTCGCGATCCTCGTCATCGTAATGTATATCTACGTTTCGTAAGAGATACCGAAGCGCAAAAAAGAGACTGTTCTGTTGAACAGTCTCTTTTTTTTATTTCAGCTCGTCGAGCTTTTTCTTGATCGCCTGCATATCGGCGAGCATATCCTCGTTCTTGCGGGGGTCGCGAAGCAGAGCTGCGGGGTGGTAGACCGCCGTCATAAGGAAGCCGTTGCGCTCCACCCACTGACCGTGCTCCTGCGTGATCTTGTAGTCGGGGCGGATGAGCTTCATCGCGGCGATACGGCCGAGGCAAACGATGATCTTGGGTGAGATCAGTCGGGTCTGCTCGCGCAAAAATCCGATGCAAAGCTCCTCCTCCTCGGGCTTGGGGTCGCGGTTCTTCGGGGGACGGCACTTGAGAATGTTGGC
>JAZKZA010000087.1:0-6515 GCA_045612445.1 Eubacteriales bacterium
GCAGGTCTGATAGTCGTCAGCACCAAAGCCGGGGGCGGTGTGAACGCAGCCGGTACCGCTGTCCATAGTGACGTAGTCGGCGAGCAGAACGACGCTCTTGCGGTCGAGGAAGGGGTGAGCGGTCTCGATCAGCTCAAGATCGCGTCCGGTGTAGCGGGCAACGATCTCGTAGGACTCAACGCCGCCCTCCTTCATGGTCTTCTCGCAAAGGGCGTTTGCAACGACGTATATCTCGCCGTTTGCAAGGTTCTTTGCGGCAACGTACTCCTCGTCGGGGTTAACGGCGATGGCAAGGTTGCCCGGAAGGGTCCAAGGAGTTGTGGTCCAGATAACGAAATAGGTGTTTGCCGTGTCAATGTCTCCCAGCTTCGCGCTGTTGTCTGCGACCTTGAACTTTACGTAGATAGAGGTGCACTTGTCGGTCGAGTACTCGATCTCGGCCTCGGCGAGAGCGGTCTCGTCGTTGGGGCACCAGTAGACCGGCTTGAGTCCCTTGTAGATATAGCCCTTGCGGTACATCTCACCGAAGACCTTGACCTCACGCGCCTCGAACTTGGGGTCCATAGTGAGGTAGGGGTTATCCCAGTCGGCGATGACGCCAAGTCGCTTGAACTGACCCATCTGACGTCCGACGAAGTCCTCGGCGAACTTCTGACAAGCCGTTCTGAACTCGGGGATAGACATCTTCTTGCGGTCGAGCTTGTTCTTTTTGATGATCGCGCTCTCGATAGGCATACCGTGGTTATCCCAGCCGGGGGTATAGGGCACGCGGTAACCTGCCATAGCCTTCGACTTGTTGATGATATCCTTGAGCATCTTGTTCAGAGCCGTGCCCATATGGATATTACCGTTGGAGAAGGGGGGGCCGTCGTGCAGAACGAAAAGCGGCTTTTCTGCCGCGTTGTCGAGCATTTTGTTGTAAAGATCCATCTCGGTCCAATACTTGAGGGTCTCGGGCTCGCGCTGGGGAAGGTTTGCGCGCATTGAGAACTCGGTCTTGGGGAGATTAAGAGTGCTTGTATAGTCCTTTGCCATTCTTGTTTTAGCCTTTCGTGTATTATAAAAAAGTGAAAAGTGAATACAGTCAAAAAAGCTTGACTGTATTCACGATTTGGAAAAATTACTCTGCTGCCTCTTCGGTGAGCTCTTCGGCAGCTTCGGCGGTCATATCCGAAACGCCAACGCTTCTGGGAGCGAAGACGAAGGTTCCGCGGGCAACCATATTCATGCTTCCGCCGAGAACGTGAGTTGCTCCGAGCAGAAAGTCGAGAAGTCTCTTGGTGGCGTTCTTGTCGAGAAGCTCGATGTTCAGCAGAACGGTGCTGCCGCCTGCAAGATAGTCTGCGATCTCGGGACCGTCGTCATAGCTCTTGGGCTTGATGACCTTGAGAGCGACCGGCGAAGCTCCGCCGTTGAAGGCAACTCCTGCCTGCTCGTTCTGGGTCTCGGTCTCCCAACCCGACGCGTTCTCCTTGGGAGATACTGCATAGTAATCGTCGTCGATAAACGCCTCGTCTTCGTAAACGAGCTCGTCCTTAGTGCGCTTTTTGAAGAAGTTCATAATGTTTCCTCCGTGTTTTTTATGTATCTGTATTTTAATTTTTCTCGAATAAAAGTCTGCCGACGCGAACGACGTTCGCTCCCTCAAGGATCGCCTGCTCGAAGCTCTGGCTCATTCCCATCGACAAAATAGGTCCTTCCTCTATATTATGAAGGTTTTTTCGCCAAATGTCAAGGGCGAGACGATAAGTTTCTCCGAAAAATTTTCGGTAATCATCCTTATTCTGGCAGTTTGGCGCCATAGTCATAAATCCGCGAAGACGGATCGAGGAAAACTCAACCAGCTGCGCGCAAAATTCCTCTGCCGCCTCGGGAAAGACTCCCGTCTTATTCTCCTCGCGACCGCTGTTGATCTCGCAGAGCACGTCGGTAACGATCCCTGCCTTTTTCGCCTGACGGTCAAGCTCGGCAGCAAGGCGCAACGAGTCGACCGATTCGACCAGAGTCACGCGCGAGGTGAGGTATTTGACCTTGTTTGTCTGAAGCGAGCCGATGAAATGAACGTCGAAGCGGTCAAGACCCGCGCTTTCGTAATGCTCGAGGAGCTGCTGAACGCGGTTCTCACCGACGGTGGTGATGCCGCAATTAAAAAGTCGGTCGATCTCGTCGCTCTCGGCGTACTTGACGGCGGCGAGCAGGGTTATCTCCTCGGGTCGTCTTCCGCAGGCGGCGCAGGCGGAGTCAACACGCCGTCTGACCGACTCAACGTTTCGGTCTATATAAGAAAGATCCTTCAATCTATCAGCTTCCCTTCGTAAAGTCCCGATCCGGACAGAATGTAGGTGTCGTTAAGGCTCAGGTATGCGGGGTCTCGCTCGGTGGGCTCGGAGGGCTGGGGCTTGACTATGCTGTAAAGCCCGTTGTCGTAGATCACCTCGACCCGCCGCCAGGACACCTTACCGCCGGCAAGTATAAAAACTCCGTTCCCCGAGCTGTCGCTACGTATCGCCTCGTTTCGGACTCGATAACCGACGTGACTTGCGATCTCGATCTCGACCGTCTGACGCCTGACGTTCTCAAAGCCGCTCGGCGTGCTTCCGCAGGAGAAGACGAGGAAAGCCCCCGTTCCGTTGGGGTCGGAGACCAACCGCTCAAGCGTCATACGCAGAGTATGACCCGAACTGTACGCAAAGCTGACGTCGTACCCCCTACCAACGGTAAAGAGGAGCGACTCGCTCATCTCGCAGGGAACGACGAAGAACCACTCGTAGGAGAGTCGGTAAGTACCGATCGGCGTACCGTCGAACTCCTCGACGGGCGAGGCGTTGAGCTTATCGGAGAGTGCGAAGTAATCTATTTCGAAAATATCGGCGGAGGAGAGGACCTCCTCGTAGCCGTCGTAAGCGTAGAAAAAGTTACCGGTGGTGTCGGCAACGATGCTCTCGGGCGTGCCGAGCGCGGCGAGAATTGACGACCTCTCCGACTTGAGCGACGCCAGCTCGGTCCTTGCCGCCTCAATACGGGAGTCGACCGAGACAGACGGACCGCTGTTCTGCTCAAGGCTGTAAAGATACTCGAGCAGACCGTCGGTCGACTCGATCGCCGACGAGGTATCTCCGGCGGAGAGTGACGAGGTAAGGTCGCGATACTTTTGACCAAGCGAGGAGAGAGCGCTCTCAAAGCCGCCCGTGGTCAAGCGCTGAACGCCGACCTCAAGTAACGCTATGCGCTCGTCGATCGCCGAGATGCGCTCGGCGGCATTTCCCGACAGCGTGGGGTAGACCCGCGCCAGCTCGCCTCCCGACGCCGAATATCCGCCGTCAGTGATGAGATAGTCGCAATATCCTTGGTTTTCGGAGGTCAAAACGACCTCGTTTCGCAGTATGTAGCCCGAATACGCTCGGGACAACCGCTCGGTGGCGGCAGTAGCGGTCTCGACCGTCAGCTCCGGAGAAAAGTTACCGTTGAGCTGAAATATTATGTAGAAGGTCAAAAAGGCGACAAGCACGACCCACGCCACCGTGGTCAGCTTACTCCTCTTTGCCGCAGTACGTTTTCCTTGCAACGAAATGTCCTCCGTTTTTCGCGGGGTTTTTCAGCATAGTTTATAATTATACGTTATATGTTATTATATCACAAAACTATTAATTGTTAAATACTTTCAAAACATTTTTTACAATATTTTCAAATATTTTTTCGTCCTCGATGCCGTCACAGTCCACCCAGTTGACGTAGGGACGAGCCGAGAACCAGGTCATCTGGCGCTTGGCGTAGCGCCGGGTGGCGGACTTGAGGGTCTCAACACAGCTTTCAAGAGAGTCCTCGCCGCGAAGGTAGGGGATCAGCTCCTTATATCCTATGGCTTGAGCCGCCGTTGCGTTCGTCTCAAAGACTCCGCCGTCGAGCAGACGTCGGGTCTCGTCGAGCAGACCGGCGTCGAGCATGGCGTCGACGCGACGCTCGATGCGGGAATAAAGACGGGCGCGGTCGGCAAAGCGAAGGCCGACAACGACGGCGTCGTAGCGAAGCGACTGCCGTGCGCGGCGGTCGTATTCGGTCTTGCTTCCGCAGGCGTGGCAGATCTCAAGGGCGCGAATGACGCGCTTGACGTTGTTTTTGTGGATCGCCGCGGCGGCCTCGGGGTCGCGCTCGACGAGCAGAGAATAAAGGGCGTCGACGCCGTTCTGCTCGTAAAAGAGCTGAAGCTCGGCGCGAAGCTCGGGGTTTGGCGCGGCGGAGGCGTCTCCGCAACCAAGAACAAGACTGTCGAGATAAAGACCCGTGCCGCCGACGAGTATGGGAGACGCACCGCGCGACGTGATATCGGCAACGGCACGGTCGGCAAGGGCAACGTAATCCGAGCAGGAAAAGGAGACCGCAGGGTCAAGGAACTCGAAAAGGTGGTGAGGAACGCCAAGCCTTTCGTTGTCGCGCGGCGCGGCAGTACCTATCGGCATACCGCGATAGATCTGCATGGAGTCACAGCAAACGACCTCACCGCCCATCGCGCGCGCCACCTCGACCGACACCGCGGTCTTGCCGCAGGCGGTCGGCCCAACTATTGCAAATATCTTGGTGTCAGCCATGTAGGTGGTTCCTCGCTTTCGAAACGGTGTGATTTGTGTGACGCATACGGCTTTACTTGTAGCAATATGTTGATCAGGAGAAAATTCGCAAGACAAGGCGTAAGGGCGCAAGGGAGGCGATGGCGTAGTTACCTACGTCGAGCCGACCGCGTCGCCCGACAACGCAGTATTGCGGATTTTATACGATCAACATCGCATCGCCGAAGGAGAAGAAGCGGTACCTTTCTTCAACGGCGGTGTTGTACGCCTCAAGCATCTTTTCTCGGTCGTAAAACGCCGAGACCAGCATCAGAAGGGTTGATTCGGGCAGGTGGAAGTTGGTTATCAGCGCGTCGACCGCCTTGAAGCGGTAGCCGGGGTAGATAAAGATACCCGTGTCGCCCGAAAGGGGGTGAACGACACCCTCGTCGTCGGCAACGCTCTCAAGCGTGCGGCAGGAGGTCGTTCCAACGGCGATGATACGACCGCCGGCGGCGCGTCTGGCGTTGATGATCTCGGCAGACTCGGGGGTGACCGAGATGAACTCGGTGTGCATTATATGCTCGTCCAGCCTGTCCGCCTTGACGGGGCGGAAGGTGCCAAGCCCGACGTGAAGCATAACGGGTACGATCGCAACTCCCTTTTGTCTGATCCGCTCGAGCAGCTCGGGCGTGAAGTGAAGACCGGCGGTCGGAGCGGCGGCAGAGCCCTCCTCGCGGGCGTAGACCGTCTGGTAGCGCGAGGGATCGGTCGGCTTTTCGGTGATGTAGGGAGGCAGGGGGAGAGTACCTATCTCGTGAAGTATCTCAAAGACGTTCGAGTATCTCTCACGGTCGTAGTCGAAGTGAACGATGCGGTTGCCCTCCTCGACGATGTCGGTTACGGTGGCGGTCAGCCTACCCTCACCAAACTCGATGACCGCACCGATGCGGGCGCGCTTGCCGGGACGAACGAGCGTCTCCCAGGTGTCCAGCCCGCGGGTGCGGAGGAGCAGCAGCTCGACCGGCTTTTCGGGGTTGCCCTCAAAGGCGCCGAAAAGACGCGCCGGGATGACCTTGGAGTCGTTGACGACCAGCGTGTCCTTGGGGTCAAGATAGTCTATGATATCGTAGAAGCGGCGGTGCGAAAGAGTGCCGGCGGCGCGGTCGACGACGAGCAAGCGAGACTCATCGCGTTTTTCGGCGGGGTGCTGAGCGATAAGCTCGTTCGGCAGGTCGTAGAAGAAGTCGGCGGTGCGCAGATCGGTCTGCGGCTTTTCGTTGATTATAGCTTTGTTCATTGTTTCCTCACAGCGAAATTCGACATATAATGTAGTACGTTAACTTATATTATATTATATAATTTGATTTTTTTCAATAGCTGAGGTAAGATATGAGCAAAACAATTTTCAAGGGGGCGGCGAGCGCCCTCATAACGCCGTTTTGCGACGGCGAGATAGACTTCACCGCGCTCGGTGCGCTGATCGACGACCAGATCAAGCGCGGCATCGCGGCGATCGTGGTCAGCGGAACGACGGGCGAGTCGGCAACCCTTTCGGACGAGGAGAAGGCGGCGCTGTACGCCTTCACGGTAAGGCGGGTGGGGGGCAGAGTGCCGGTCATCGCGGGGTCGGGAACGAACGACACGAGACGCGCCGTTGAGCTCTCCCGCGCCGCCGAAAGGGCGGGGTGCGACGCCCTGCTGGTGGTAACTCCGTACTATAACAAGGCGTCGAGCGAGGGACTTTACCAACACTACCGCGCCATCGCGCACGCCACGCCGTTGCCCTGTATCGCGTATAACGTGCCGTCGCGCACCGGGGTGAACATACCGATCGAGGTGCTGCAAAGGCTGTCGTCCGAGGGCTTGATCACGGGGCTGAAGGAGGCGTCGGGAGACCTGTCAAGGGTGGCGAAGATAGCGGCGGCGTGCCCCGAATTGACCCTTTACTCGGGCAACGACGACCAGATA
>JAZKZA010000088.1:0-3474 GCA_045612445.1 Eubacteriales bacterium
TGTATATCGCTCTCCTTGATGTGTTTTCTGTCGTGCGTGGGCTATGCCGCCGTGTCGGAAAACATGTCTGTCTCGGGAAGCATCGAGGCGGAAGTGCCGCAGTACGACGTCTATATTTCGGACGTAACGCCGAGCGCGGGCGCGGGGGTCGAGATCGAGAGCACGGTCGGCACGTTGCTGACGGCAAAGATCTCGGGCGCTGGAAGCGTGACCTTCACGATCACCGTCAAGAACGTGTCAAGTCAGATCTACCTTTACGAGCGCACGCTTGACGGTAAGGAGGTCGACATCGATGGCGTTTATTCGGGAGATGAGATCGTATATTGGGTCGAATATATCTCACCGATGGACGTGCTTTCGCCAAACGGCGGAACGCGGACCTTTTGCGTTACGCTCGACGTTCCCGAGGGCGTCAGCACCGACTGCTATATCTTGAAGTTCAACTTCGTGGAGAAGTTCCCCACGCCCGGCGAGGAGGTCTTCCCCGAGGATATGCCCGATTCGGCGGTCGACCTCGTCCAGAGGATACACGACATTCTGAACAACAAATACTCCGTTCCGAACAGCGACAAATCCTCGAGAGACTATCTGCTGGACGATACGATAAACGAGTATTGGGACGAGTGGGCGCCGCACTACGTCGGCAGCATGGACGAGAGATACAAGGAGCAGTTCGACGCGCTCTTCGGCGATCTTGAGTTCGATCCCGATATGAAGTTTATCCTCAAGGAGCAGAATCTGATCGGCGACTGGGTCAACGAGATCGCGATATACTCGACCTACGACGAGCTGGATTCCATCGCACCGTGGGGAGGGCAGGGAGTCGTTTGCGTATACGCAACGGTGTTCGCACCGGTGTACGACGAGTGGTGGAACGTCATCGGATACGAGCTGGTGGCTCGCTCGGTGCGCGGATATTGCTACGAGGTCATGTACAACGAGGATCATAAGATCCCATCCTTCTCCACCGACGAATGGAGGAGCGACGTCGGCTATATTGACCGTTGGGAGGGCGACGTTGCGATCAAATATACTATTCCCGACGATACGCTGAACGAAAAGGGCGAGCTTTATAAATATGACTTTGACTCCTATAACCTCTATTACGGAGACAAGTATACCGCGCCCGTCGGTCAGACGATATCCGAATGGCTAACTGCCAATATGCAATAATTTTTAAGAAGAAAGGAGAGTGATATACATGACGGCGTGGAAAAAAGCAGCCCTTTGTGTATCGCTCTCCTTGATGTGTTTGTTTTGCTGCGTCGGGTACGCCGCCATGTCGCAAAACCTGTCGATATCGGGAATCCTTAACGCCGACCCGCCCGAGCCGCAGGGAATATATATCTCCAAGGTCGAGGTCTATCGGACGGTAGGTCTCACCGAGAACAGCACCGACGTGATCCTGCCGACGAACCTCAGCTCAAGCGTTAACGTAACGACCCAGAACGCCAGGATCGTCTACGCGATCACGGTATACAACAAGACCGATATGACCTATTGGTATCTCGGTCAGGAGATAGCCCCCGAGACCGACCCGAACGGTTATATCGGCACGAGCAACGGTATTATCATCACCACGACCGACGGCTCGTCGTCCGACAGCTCGCCGTTTGACACGTCGGACTGGGTCCCCCCGCACACCGAGCGTACCTTTTACGCCACCTATACCTTCGGCTCGCGTCCGCAGGGTAACGTGTCAACTCTTATCAACTTCAGCTTCGGCTTGCATATGGCGTCCTTTTCGGATGCTTTCCTTAAGGTGCTGAACGATCAGGTATCCGAGTACGGATACGAGTATCTTGCCGACGCCTTTGAGGATAACTACAAAGAAAACGGAAGCCGAGTTATCGCCAATATGGCAGGCGACGAGGAGGTCTTCAACAACCTCTTCGGTGCATCGCTTACCGTAAACATGAACGGCGACGAGCTTCCCGTCAAGATCGTGGTCGAGAGGCGCAACGTCGATAAAAAAGAGGGTACGGGAGATACCTACGAGTCGAACAGCAGCTTCAAGGGGTGTGAGTACACCGTCTATATCACGGTCGACGATCTTGAGAACACGAACCGGGCAACGGTATACGCCGTATCCTACACGCGCGGCGCGGACGGCGTCTGGTATATGATAGGAGAGCTTTACGAGGGTAAGTGTGACGTCGAGCGGTATGAAAACTCGAGCAACCCCGACGACCTCGCGTTTGACGTGTCGAGCTGGCGTGCAGTCGCCAAGGAGTATACCGTTATCGGCAACCTAAAGTATAAGGTCGGTTATTCTAACGGCGAGACCGACGAGATGGTGACCAAGATAGACGACGTTATGTCTATCTTCCATCAGACCTTCTATAATAATATCAACAATTATGCAAACGGTATGCTGACGAGCGTCTGTCAGACGATCTACAGCTTTACGAACAATAACGGTCAGCAGGTCGAGCACGTAAACACGGCAAACCTTGCAAAGCCGGGATATACCGAGCTGAAGCGGGCGTTTGACAGGCTGAAGCCCTATTGCATACTCGATAACGGCGCAACGAACGTCCGTCTGTCTGATAAGGCAAGGGAGCTCAGCCGAGCCGAGATAATTCGTATACTGGAGGATATCCAGGCGGCGTACGAGTATTTCCTCGCGGTAAACTCGTCTAAATAAAGCCGTCCGTTCGGATCATTTTAAGAGGTACTCTTGCCAAAGCTGACTAAATGTAATATAATAAGATAAATTCAAAAGCTGCAAGGGCGGACTTTTTGAAAAAAATTGAGCTTGGAGGTTTTATTACTGTGTTACTTATAAAAAACGGTCTTGTGAAGACCATGGTCGGAGAGGACGTACAAAACGGTGCGGTCTTGATAGGTGACGACGGCAAGATACTTGCGGTCGGAGCTGAAACATCCGCCCCCGAGGGCTGTGAGGTCATCGACGCCGGCGGCAGACTTGTGACCCCCGGCTGCGTTGAGGCGCACTGCCATATCGGACTTGACAACGAGGCCGTCGGCTGGGAGGGAAGAGACTATAACGAGATAGTTGACCCCGTAACCCCGCAGATGCGCGCGATCGACTCGATCTATCCGCAGGACGAGGCGTTTGAGAACGCCGTCAAGAACGGAGTTACCTCGGCTTGCACCGGCCCCGGCAGTGCAAACGTGGTTGGCGGAACCTTCACCGCCATCAAGCTTTACGGCAAGCGGGTCGACAAGATGATCATCAAGGAGGCGATCGCAATGAAGTGCGCCTTCGGTGAGAATCCCAAGCGCTGCTACGGTCAGGGACTTAAAAAGAGCCCGATGACCAGAATGGGTACGGCGGCGGTCCTGCGTGAGCTCCTTTTCAAGACCAAGCGATACCTTCAAGATAAGGAGAACGGTAAAAACCCCGCCTTTGATATAAAGCTTGAGGCGATGATCCCCGTTGTCCGCGGCGAGCTGCCCCTGAAGGCTCACGCCCACAGAGCAGACGATATCTTTACCGCCATTCGTATA
>JAZKZA010000089.1:0-2657 GCA_045612445.1 Eubacteriales bacterium
CTCTCTTTCGGCTCTTGCAAGGTCCTCTTGGTTGGGCGTAAGAACGTATTTGTAGCAATCTCCCTTTTCAAAAAGTGCCATCTCCCCAAGCTCGCATACGCCCTCCTCCAAGGGAAGCATATATCCGTCCTTGCGCTCAATGTCGTTTGCGGCGTTAACGCCCGATTCTCTTGCGATCCGAACGACAACGTTAAAATCCTCCTCGGGAACGATCAGCTTTTCGCTTCTGCGAAGGATGTTCATACCCGGACGACCCTTGACACGTCGGGTCTGCTCGCCCGCCATATTGGCGATATAAGTAGTAATGCAGAAGGATATGTACGCCACCCTGCCGTTCGGGGTGTCGAGGTAGCAGGGAGCGGAGGCTTCACCGAGATTTCTGCCGACGCCGCAGTGCTTGATGCCTGCGCGGTTTGCATACTCAATGGTCTTGAGAAGTCCGTCGTAGCAAAAATCCATTACGTGATTGTTGTTGAAGGTGGTCACGTTGAAGCCGTACTTGAGAAAATCGTAAAGGCTTTCGGGGTTGGTGCGAAGATAGGTTCCGCCCGAGGTCTGATTTGAGCAGCACTCGCCCTCGTAGTTCAGCGTGGTCTCAAGATTAAAAAACCTTCCGTCGCCTCTTTCAATATAGCTTTTGATCTTTTGAAAATCTTTCGGCTCAAAGGGGATCTGTTGTTGAATGAGAACGTCTCCCGCTGCGGTGAATTTCATAATTGTTTTCTCCTTATTTTACGAGCTCGGTTATAGTTCGTATGGATATTTTAACGCCGTCGGTAAGAGCGGCTTTGTTTGTAAACTCTCCACGGGTGTGAGCCCCCTCACCCATAAATACACCGATACAAGCGGCGGGTATATTAAGAGACAAGGGCACGTTTGCATCGGTGGAGGCAAGCTCGGGCAAAGCCTCTTTTCCGGTGAACTCTTTTACGGCGGCACTGTAAGCGTCGATCATTTCCTTTTCAAGAAGCGGATCGACCTCACCCTTGCAGGGGCGGTCGCCGATCTTGTTTACGATGACCTCGACCTCGTCGCTCTTTGCCTCCTCGAAAACCCTTTCAAATTCTTGACGAAGGATATCGAGGCACTCTCTGTCGTCCGAGCGGTATTCGCAAAGCATTTTTGCGCTTTGAGCTATAGTGTTCACGCTCGTTCCGCCCTCGATCGAGCCCACGTTGTAGGTGCTTCGAGAGCCGTCCTTTTTCGGGGGAACGATCTCGTATATCTTACATACGATCTGTGAGAGCGCGTGGATCGCATTTTTGTTTCCAAACTTTGAAAAGGAGTGTCCGCCCTCGGTCTTGACCTCGACCTCGTAGCGGTGAGAGCCTACGGCATCGGTGATGATATAACCGATGCATTCGTCATACGTAATAAAACGCTTGATCCTGCCGGCGTAGTCGCGCATCAGCCGGCGTGTGCCGACGAGGTTTCCAAGCCCCTCCTCGCAGACGTTGCAAACGAACATTATCCCCTTTTCGGGAACGATGTTGTTGTCGATAAAATATTTAGCCGTCATAAGAAGAACGGCAACGCCCGAGGAGTCGTCCTCCGCACTGGGACAGTAGATGTTCTCGTCGTCCTCACGGTATTCGGGGTAAGGCTCGGTGTCGGGGAAGACCGTATCGATGTGCGCGGCAACGACGGTGATCTCGTTGCTTCCCTCACAGCCGATGGGGAAAATGACGTTGTTTACCTCGTCGAGATATACGCCCTTAGCGCCAACGCCCTCAAGCCAAGCCTTGCAAAACTCCGCTCTTTTTCTTTCGTCGAAGGAGGGGGCGGGGATCTTGCAAAGATCCCTTACGATCTGCACCGTCATTTCTTTATGATCGTTTGCGAATTTGTTTATCATGATCGTGTTCCTGTGCTCTTTGAATGATGATTTGATGCATTTATACGTTTATGCACCCCAAAATCAGATGATTTGGGGTGCGTGTATAAACCGATCAGAACTGAAGCTTGCTTTCGATGTAAGCCTTGAGCTCCGTGATCGGAAGTCTGATCTGCTCCATCGTGTCGCGGTCACGAACGGTAACGCAACCGTCGTTCTCTGACTCGAAGTCGTAGGTGATGCAGAAGGGAGTTCCGATCTCGTCCTCACGGCGGTAACGCTTACCGATGCTTCCGGCGTCGTCGAAATCGACCATGAAGTACTTGGAGAGCTCCTCGTGGATCTTTCCTGCCTGCTCAGAGAGCTTTTTCGAGAGGGGAAGAACGGCTGCCTTGAAGGGTGCAAGAGCGGGGTGGAGACGGAGGACGGTACGAACGTCGTTCTTTGCCTCGTCAACGACCTCCTCGTCGTAGGCATCAACAAGGAAGGCAAGCAGAACGCGGTCGGCACCCAGAGACGGCTCGATAACGTAAGGAATGTACTTCTCGTTGGTCTCGGGATCGAAGTAATCCATGGGCTGACCGCTGTGGGTCTGATGCTGGGTGAGGTCGTAGTCGGTTCTGTCGGCAACGCCCCAGAGCTCGCCCCAACCGAACGGGAAGAGGAACTCAAAGTCGGTGGTAGCCTTCGAATAGAAGCAAAGCTCCTCGGGGCTGTGGTCGCGGAGTCTGAGATTTTCCTCGGTCATGCCGAGATCGAGAAGCCACTTCTTGCAGAATGCTCTCCAATATTCGAACCATTCAAGGTCCGTGCCGGGCTTGCA
>JAZKZA010000090.1:0-2253 GCA_045612445.1 Eubacteriales bacterium
CTTCTTGGCTCCGTGGTTTTGAGCCGTAAAGACCGAAACCGCCGAGCCGAATGAGAGGATGGGCTGAGTGACGAAGGTCTCGATCTTAGATCCGGTCGTCATGGAGGACACGAAAAGCGTTCCGAGTCCGTTTGTAACGAACTGCATAATGATACCGCCAACAGACAGGACCATGTTCAGAAACGCCATGGGTATACCAACGCGGATCAGACGTCGGTTCATCCCGCCGTCTCGCTTAAAATGCTTCTTTTTTACGTGCAGCAACGGTTGCTTCTTCTTTATGTATACGACGCAGGAAAGCCCCGAGATAAGCTGGGCCACCACGGTTGCAAGGCCTGCTCCGTCAGTATCCATTCCAAGTACTGCTATGAATACGAAGTCAAGGATTATGTTGATAACGCAAGCCGCAACGAGAAAATACAACGGCGTTCTTGAGTCGCCAAGTCCGCGGATCATATTAGAGAGCAGATTAAAGAGCGCGGTTGCAACCAGACCGGCAAATATCCAGACGATGTAGCGATGAGAGCGGTCGATTATGTCGGCAGGATACCTCAAAAGCTCGAGTATCGGGCGGGCAAAGACGGTGCATACCAGAGAGAGCGCGACCGATATTATTGCTGAGAGCTTGATAGCTGCGCCAAAGCTTTTTTTGATACTTTCTTCGTCTCCCGCACCGAAAAAGCTGGCGGTGACGACTGAAAATCCGATAGTCAGCGCCTGTATCGCTCCGCTTGAGAACCAGACAAGACTCGAGGTCGAGCCAACGGCGGTGTACGCCATGTTGTCAAGCACGCGACCGACTATGATCATGTCGGCAATGTTATAAAATTGTTGAAACAGGTTTCCGATAAGAAACGGTATTGAAAACAAAAATATTCGTTTCAGCGGAGACCCGGTGGTCAGATTTGCAGTCATATGATATACCTTTCGATTTAAGGTTTTTGTCCGTAGCACATTATAATATCTCGGTATTCTTTTGTCAATAGATTTTTTAGCAAAAAAATCAAGAAAAAATATAAAAAATATTCTAAAAACCCTTGACTTTTGTTTTTCAATGTGCTAAAATCGTCTACAAGATTTGAATATCACAAAAACGACTATGATGAAGACGGTCGGAGAGTGACGTATACAGAGAGCTGCCGGTTGGTGCGAGGCGGTTGCCGAATTTTCCATTTGACCTATCACTTCTGAGTCGGAGGACCGAAAGCGAAAGCGAGTAGACTCCTTCCGTATTGCTGCGTGAAAGCAAAGGGCTTGATTGAGCTCGGAAAGTGACGGAATTTATTCCGTAATTTGAGTGGTACCGCGGGTTGTTTATAACTCGTCTCAAAGATTTTTGAGACGGGTTTTTTGTTTTATTCAAATTCGTAACCATAAAAGTGTCAAAGCGAAAGGAGACAATTAAAATGGATTACAGTTTGAAAGAGGTTGCAGGCAGAATAAAGGCGCTGCGCGAGGCGAGCGGATACTCGCAGCAGGAGCTTGCAAGGCTCACCGGTGTTTCGCTGGAGGACTACTGCCTTCTTGAAAAGGGAGAGACCGACTTCAGCTTCACCTTTATCTATAAGTGTGCAAAGGCTTGCGGCGTTGAGGTCGTCGATCTTTTGGAGGGAACGAGCACGACGCTCCGCTCCTTCTCGATCACCCGTCGCGGTGAGGGACTGAACATCGTCAAGAAGCACGGCGTCGTTTACAGCAACCTTGCCCCTAAATTCAAGGAAAAGCTCGCCGAGCCCTTCCTCGTAAAGTTCCCCTATCTTGCCGAGGAGCAGAACGCCCCCATCAAGCTCAGCTCGCACAAGGGTCAGGAGATAGATATCATACTCAAGGGCTCGCTCAAGGTCCAGATAGGCACTCACGTTGATATTCTGAACGAGGGCGACTCGATATTCTATAACAGTACTATCCCTCACGGCATGATCGCCGTCAGCGAGGGCGGTTGTGAGTTCCACGCCGTGGTCCTCAACCCGCAGGAGGGTCTGGTCAGCGAGGGGTACCCCGAAACGCCCTACGTCCCCGCCAAGAGCGTGGAGAAGGAGAGAGCCACGAGAACGGTCGCTGATGACTTCGTTGAGTCGTCGTACGACGAAAACGGCGTTTTCAACGGCATCACCTTCAAGAACGACGATAAGTTCAACTTCGCCTTCGACTGCGTTGACGCCATTGCCGAGAAGAACCCCGACAAGCTCGCTATGATGTGGGTCGGTAACGACAAGAGCGACCGCAGATTTACCTTTGGCGATCTGAAGAAAT
>JAZKZA010000091.1:0-1741 GCA_045612445.1 Eubacteriales bacterium
TTACCGTCTGTCATCTCTGCCCTTCAGCTCACCGTAAAGCGGAGAGGCAAGACCAAAGCCGCCGGATACGGTAAGGGTCTGTCCCGTAGTGTACGCCGACGCGTCACTCGCAAAATACACGACGGCCTCGGCGATCTCCTCGGGAAGTCCGATCCTGCCCAACGGGGTGTGCTTGATGAAGATACCTCGGAACTCCTCACTCAGCTTCTCGCTCACCGCGTCGGTCGCCGTCATTCCGGGCAGTACGGCGTTGCAACGAATGCGGTTCGCCGCCTCGTGAACGGCGATCAAACGGGTCAGATAGTTGATCGCCGCCTTGGACGTTCCGTACGCCGTCTGCGAGACGTCGGGTACGCTACCGCCGACCGACGAGATATTGACGATGCTGCCCCCGCCCTGCCTCATATACCTGAGGACCGACTGACTCGCCAGAAACACGCTTCGCAGATTTTTTGTTACGGTGTCGAGAAAGACCTCCACGTCGGTGTTGGCAAAATCAAGGTCGCGTCTCGGGTCGGACGTACCGAAATTGTTCACCAGAACGTCTATCCTGCCGGCGTCATGCGCGACCTGCTCTGACATAGCGGCGTAGGTCTCGGGCTCGGTCGCGTCGTGGTAGACAAAGCTCACGTTGCCTCCTTCTCGGCTCAATCGACTCGCCTCGCGCTCGGCGAGCGCGAGATTCCTCGCCGCCATATAAACTCTTGCCCCCTCGCGGGCGCAGGCCTCGGTAACGGCAAGCCCAATCCCTCTCGTCGACGCCGTTACGACCACGACCTTATCCTTCAGCCTCATTTTCCTTCTCCTTTTTATCGTGTATTTTGGGTAGCAGCGCAACGGCAACGAGCCCGAGGGCAACACACCCAAGCTCGGTGAGAGCCAAAGTCCGCATCGAGCTCATCGCCGCCGCCTCCTCGGAAAGCCCGAGCTGTATCCCCCCGGCAACGCCGTTAGTGAACATCGGAACGAACACCGCCACCCCAAAGGGAGCGGCAAGATCGCGAAAAAGACCGTAAGTTCCCGTATCCGCGCCCGCCGTTTCACCACTCTCGCCCGAGAGCACGACCCGCATGAACACGGTAGCGTTCGCCCCCAGCCCAAAGCCGAGAACGCCGAGCGACGCCGCGAGCAGTAAAGTCGAGCTGCTCGGAGAAAACAGGAGCATCAGCGCGCAGCCCACTCCGGTCACGGTAAAGGACGCCGCAAGTAGTCTCTTTGGCTCAACTCTGTCGGCAAGCCGACCGAGAAGCACCGCCCCGAGCGACATTCCTATATACATCACCGAGATGGCGTATCCCGAGATCACCGAGCTGTCGGGTCGGGTGTAATTGACGAAAACGATAAGATTTGTCATGTTCGCCTGCATCAATCCCTGTGTCAGAAAAAGGGCGATGACCGACAGTATGAACGAGCGTCGCCTCATAAAGCTCCCCCGCAAAATCGGCGACCCCGCCCGACGTTCGATGCTAACGAGTATGACCAACGCCACCACCGCACCGCCGACGGTCAGTAAAAACGCCGCCGAGCGGACGCCGAGGTTCTGCGCAAAAGTCGGTGCGCAGAGCGCGAGACTGAAAAAGATCAGAACGAAAGCACTTCCCCAAAGGTCAAAGCCGTCAAGCGAGCCGCGTTGCCTTCCCCCTTCGTCTCTGCCCGCAAGGCAGATAAAGAACACGGCGACCGAAAGAGCAACGCAGAGCCACATCATAGCTCTCCACCCCCAACGGTCGATCGCGATAGC
>JAZKZA010000092.1:0-2376 GCA_045612445.1 Eubacteriales bacterium
CTTGGGATAATCAGAAATACATCCTCTCGCCCGACGCAAATATTTGGTCAAAGCAGCTCCGCGACCTCGGCTACGCGACCTCGCTTTTCGGCAAAACGCATATCCACGGCGGAAGCGGCGACCTTATCGCCCGCGAGCCGATGCTCGGTCTCTACGGCTTCGACACCGTTGACGAGATCACGGGTCCCCACGCCTCCTGCAAATCGAGAACTCACATGACCGAGCGTTGGGAGGAAAAGGGACTTTTCGACGCGTTCAAAAAGGACCTCAAGCGACGCGGTAAAACACCCTTCGCAGAGCCCTCTCCCCTGCCCCTCGAGGAATACTATGACGTTTACGTCGGCAACTGCGGAATTGATTACCTGAAGAATTACGACGGCGACAAGCCCTGGTTCTGCCACGTCAGCTTCGGCGGACCTCACGAGCCCTGGGACGTTCCCGAGCCTTACGCTTCGATGTATAAGGAAGAGGATATGCCCGCGCCCCGCCCCGTAATGAAGAACGCAAATCCCGACCGTCCGTGCGGCGAGACCGACTTCCGTATGGAAAAGCCGAACATTCATTGCACACCCGACAAAGCTCCCGAGATCCGCGCAAACTACTGCGGAAACTGCACTCTGATCGACGAGATGATCGGCAAGATCGTTGACGTCATCAAGGCGCGCGGCGAGTGGGATAACACCGTCGTTCTCTTCACCTCCGACCACGGTGAGATGAACGGCGATCAGGAATTTGTAAACAAGCGTACCTTCCTTGACGGCGCGCTCAACATCCCGCTCATCATCCGTACGCCCGAAACCGTCAACAAGGGCGGTATTCAGACCGATTGTCTCACCAGCATCCTCGACGTCGGACCCACACTCATCGAGCTCTGCGGCGGCACGATCGATTATCCTCAGTGCGGAAAATCGCTCTGCGGTATCCTTGCCGGCAAGGACGAAAAGCCGCATAGCTACGTCCTCAGCGAGCTCAGCGGTGAGTTTATGTATATGGACGAGGACTACAAGGCACTCGTCAACACGCGTGGCGAGATCTATATGCTCTTCGACCGCAAGAACGACAAGGACGAGCAATACAACCTCGCGGCATCAGCCGAAGCCGTCGAGATCGAAAACGACATCCGCAAAAAGCTGATGGCGGCGATCGCGGAGAACATCATAATCCCCTCAACCGCAGTACAGCTTGCAAAGCATCCCTACCGATAAGAAAAGACCTCGGACGAAAGTCCGAGGTTTCTTTTTTAACAGCGAATATCCCTTCCGCTTCTTCTGATAAGCTCCCGTATCAGCTTTGAAAACGGCAGAACGAGCATTCCCGTGAAAATATTGGAAATGCCGTGGATCATGTCAAAAGCGAATCCCGACGCGATCCAGGCGAGTGTCTGCTCAAAATTGTAGCTGTGAAGCAGAGCCTGACCGGGCGCGTAGATGATGCCGAACGCAAATCCGTGGATCGCGCAGACGGCGGGATACACTATTGCGGCAAGCCAAGTCGGCATTTTTTTCGGCAGAAGCATCGTAACGCCCCATAGCACCGTCCAGACGTAGAGGTAAGGCAGCCACCAAGTGGCAAAGCCCGCATACAATCCCTGAACGATGAGGTAAAGATAAAGCGGAATGAGTGCTTTTTTGCGAAAGACCACGGTATACACCATCGTCAGCATCCCGAGCAGGTGGATGTTGGGAAGTGCTTCCATTATGACCTTTGAGGCAAACAGCAGTGCCGCAAGCATAGCGAAAAGCACCATCTCAAAGATGTGGTTCGATATGCGGCGGCGGTTGCTTTTACTTTGTGTAGGTGAGCTCATAAGCTTCGCCGTCGGCAAACGCTGTGCCGTCAACGCCCGTCATCATCTCTTCTCCGCCCTTAGAGAAGCCCCAGTAGCTCTGGTCAACGTCGTAGTCGGCGGTAATGCCGTTTACTACCTTAACGTAAAGACCGTAAGCACTTTCCTCACCCGCGATAAGTCCGTGTGCAAGAAGCGCGTCGCCGAGCATTTCGGCATCGCTCTTGATGGTGAAGGTAACGGTCTTGTCCTCAACGATGACCTTAACGGTAACGGTCTTCGCGCCCTCACCGAAAGTGGTGTCCTCAAGGTAAGTCGCGTTAGCCCAAAGACCGGTAGCTTCAGAAGCCCCCGATTCAGCGGCAGCATCGCCCGTTGCGGGAGTTTCAGCCTCCTCCTTCTTGCAGGAGAACAGGCAGAGAGTCATAAGGAGCGCAAGAATCAGCGCAAGAATTGTTTTGATGTTTTTCATTTTTTCTTTCCTTTCACTATAAACGATAGCCATTGCAAAAATCTGCACAATTCAATAAAATCCGTTTTTTCGACGGCTTTGCCGACGAAAAAATACCTCTCTGACGAGCAGAGCGAGT
>JAZKZA010000093.1:0-3221 GCA_045612445.1 Eubacteriales bacterium
CCACGGCAGCTCCGAACGATACTACTGTTGAGGTTGCTCCTTCGACCACCACGACGGTAGCGCCCACCGAGGATACGACCACTGTCGTAACTCCTTCGGATGATACCACGACCTACGTCCCGAACGATACGACGACCGCCGCCCCGAGCGACGATACGACCACCGTTCCGGATACCACCACCCAAAGACCGGCGACTACCACCGCCGCAACCACAACTCAAAAGCCGGTGACAACCACGACCAAGCCTGTGACTACCGCAGCTCCGGTAACCACTACTGTTCCGGTCACTACGACCCAGCCGACTCCCGAGCCCGATCCGAAGACCCCCGGAGTTAAGATAATAACTTGGAACGTCTGCGGTTATAACAACAACAAAGAAGATACTTACGGTCGCGTTGACATGGTTGCCGCCACCATCAAAAAGACTCCTGCCGACGTATATTGCTTGCAGGAGGTTGGAAAGATTCTGGACGTAAATACGGTTAAAACCAAGATCATGGCGGGATATACGATCGTTGCCGCCTCGGAGGGAAAGCCGAGCGGTGCTTCCAGCTATGAGGATGACTATTTCTATAATCACATCTACTATAACTCGGACGTTCTTACTCTCGTAGCAAGCGGCTCTAAGATGCTTATGAAAAAGGGCGAAAAGGTCAACATAATTTTTGGAGATGCATCTAATCTTGACAGATTTGTAACCTGGGCGGTGTTTGAGCATAAAGAGACCAAAAAGCAATTTATAGTATTTAACACGCATCTCGATACCAAGAGCGCGACGGTCAGGACGAAGCAGGTCGAAAAGCTGTATAGTTATATCGACTCCGATCTTAAGCAGTATAAGACTCTGCCTATGATCCTTTGCGGAGATATGAATGCCGATTATCAGACGGGAGAGGATTCAAGTAAGCCGGGCGGATATTATCATACCACCGAGAGTACCTTTAATAAGCTGAATGACGGAACTCATTTCAAGTGGGCGTATCAGTTCGACGGGGTCAAGCTTGTCACCGATAACAAGCCGGAATTCGAGTGGTATTCAGATGAACCGTATACGTATATACAAAGTGCCTACGTTAAAGATATCAAGGACAACGGAAAACCTGAATCTCAGCTTTCCGGCGGCATGGATAAGAAGATACTCGATTTTATTTTCGTTTCCCCCAATACCGTTTTAACTCCTAAAACGTATCAAGTCATTTATTGCAACGTTTCGACAAGAAACGGTTATTGGAAATACGCATCCGACCATATGCCGGTCGCCTGCGAGCTCGAGTTTAATTGACAGGAGAACTGTATGGAAACTGTTAAGATAACAACTTGGAATTTGTGCGGTTGGAACGTTAAAAAATACGATCGCGCAGATATGGTTGCAACAGTCGTAAAAGCTCGCCCTTCCGACGTGTATTGCTTTCAGGAGGTTGGCAAGGACTGGGATCTGAACACCGTTAAGGAAGATATTATGGCGGGATACGCGCAGGTCGAGAGATCCGCGGAGCTTTCAAGCGATGCATCAAGAACGGATGTAACGGATTATTTGAGTAATCATATCTACTATAACGCAAGCACGCTTACTCTTGTCGACAGCGGTTCTAAGATACTTGTGAAGGAAGCCACCGAGGCTTGGCTCGAAAAAGTGAACAAGAATGTTTACAGTACCCGCGACAGATTGATGACCTGGGCGGTGTTCGAGCATAAAGAGACAGGAAATCAATTTATGGTCCTGAATGCACATCTCGATGCCCAGCACGAGGCTTTCAGAAACATGGCTGTCAAGACACTGTTTAATTATATTGATTCAGACCTTTCTCACTATAAGAAACTTTCGAAGCTGCTCTGCGGAGATATGAACGCGGATTATCAGATAGGAAAGGATTCAAACAGGCCGAGCGGCTATTATAAGACCACCGAGAGCACCGTTAAAATGTTGAACGACGGAACGCATTTTAAGTGGGCAAAGGAGTTTGATGGGGTTAAGTTTATCACCGAGAATAAGCCGAACTTCCATTGGTATTCCGGTGAACCCTATACGTTCATAGGAAATGCATATAAGAAAGATTATCCGAACGACGGAACTGCAGAGGACGTTTCGGATAACATGGATAAGAGAATATATGACTTTATGCTCATTTCTCCCAATGCAGATTTTACTCCTAAAACGTACGAGATCATTTATCACAACCTTTCAACTGTAAAGGATCATTGGAAGTACGCATCCGACCATATGCCGGTCGTCTGCGAACTGGAATTTAATTCGTAAAGTGAAACATCTGGATATAAGGAGAACTGTATGAAAAACATTAAAAGGATCGGTACGATTTTTTTGGTGCTGCTGCTTGCGGCAACGATGCTGCTGACGTCCTGCGACGAAGCGATCGTCCCCGACGTTGACGATACTACTACGATCGAGACTACTACTATCGATACGACTACCGCGGCAGATACCACAACGGCCGCCTCGACCACGACTGCGGACATCACACAGTCCGAAACGGTTGATCCCAACGATTCGGCAGAGGTAACTCCCTCGGACGGTACGACCACGGCAGCTCCGAACGATACTACTGTTGAGGTTACTCCTTCGACCACCACGTCTCAGCCGACCACGGATCCCGAGCATAAAGGACCGGGAGTCAAGATAATAACCTGGAACATAAGAGAGTCAGACGTTTCGGATTACAACCGCGACGGCATGGTTTCCACCGTTATTAGTGACTATCCCGCAGACGTTTATTGCCTGCAGGAGGCGGGTATCGAGTGGACTACGAAGACCATCAAATCGGTCATGAATGGATACACGCTCGTTGATAAGTCGGCCTCGGCACCCAGCGGTGCGAAGAAATATGAAGAAGGCAATTATATTTACTACAAAGCAACCACACTGACTCTTGTTGATAGCGGATCCAAGCTACTTATGAATAAAGGTGATTCAGTTCGGGTAAGCGGCGTTTATTATGAATGTCAACATTGCAGATATGCAAACTGGGCGGTGTTTGAGCATAAAGAGACAGGGAAGCGTTTCTTGGTTTTGAACACGCATCTTGAAAACGACCATGGCGAAAGCTATGCTCCACTCAGAACCAAGCAGGTTGAAACGCTGTATAGCTATATCGATACCGAGCTTGCTAAGTATAAGAGCCTTCCGATGGTCCTCTGTGGAGACATGAATGCAGATTATCAAACCGGAAAGAAATCTGATGGCAGTTATTATTACCCTACTGAG
>JAZKZA010000094.1:0-6499 GCA_045612445.1 Eubacteriales bacterium
GAGCAGCAAAGGGCGTGGGGACGCGAGAAGAACATACGTCGCGCCGAGAGCCGCGAGAAGTTGCTCGACAAGATAGAAAGACTGGAGCTGCCCAAGGAAGCCCCCCGTCCGATACACCTGCGCTTTTCGCAGCAGGTGCGCTCGGGCAACGAGGTGCTTCGCGTCAAGGGGCTGTCGTTTGGCTACGTGGGGTCGAAAAGACTCTTCTCGGGGCTTGACTTTTTGGTCAAGAACGGCGAGCGTATATTTATAATAGGAAGAAACGGTTGCGGCAAGTCCACTCTGATAAAGCTCTTGACGGCTCAGCTCGAGCCGACCGACGGCTACGTTGAGGGTGGGTATAACGTCGAGATCGGCTTTTACGACCAGGAGAACCGAACGCTGTGCAACGAAAACACGGTCATGGAGGAGCTCCACAACGCTTACCCGCAAAAGACCGAGCTTGAGATCCGCTCAACGCTGGCGGCGTTCCGTTTCTTTGCCGACGATATCGAAAAGAGCGTCGGAGTTCTCAGCGGCGGCGAGCGAGCTCGGCTTATGCTGGCAAAGCTGATACTTTCGCATATGAACCTTTTGGTGCTCGACGAGCCGACCAACCATCTCGACATTCCCTCGCGCGAAGCTCTTGAGGACGCCGTTACGGCGTTTGACGGTACGGTCGTATCGGTCTCGCACGACCGAGCCTTTATAAACAGTCTTGCCACCCGTATCATCGAGATCTGCCCCGGAGAGGGCATCTCGGGCGATATGATAGATTATAAGGTAGAGCGGGTCGGTCAGGGCTTTGACGAGTATCTTGCCTTCAAGAAGAGCCGGGGGGTGAGCGCCGCGAGCGCCAAGACCGAAACGGTCAGCGCCGGCAAGGAAGTCTTTTTGGAGAACAAACGAAACCAGTCGCGCGAGCGAAGCGAGCAGCGACGTATCGAGAGAATGAAAAAGGAGCAAGCCGAGCTTGAAGCTGAGCTTGACCGCGTGACCGAGGAGCTTTACGGCTCTGCCGCCACGAACTATCTCCGTGCCGCCGAGCTTGAGGCTCGAAAGACCGAGATTGAGGATCGCCTGATGGAGATCTACGAGGAGCTTGAATAAACAAAAACGCGGACGACCGACGTCGCCCGCGTTTTTTTGTCTTTAAAACGAGAAAAAGCACTGCGATGCAGTGCTTTTTCTGGAGCTGCTAGTCAGAGTCGAACTGACGACCTCATCCTTACCAAGGATGTGCTCTACCAACTGAGCCATAGCAGCATTCGCTTTTCAGCCTCGTTATTATACCAAACCTTTTTTGCTTTGTCAACCCCTTTTTTCGAATTTTACGAAAAATAGTTGCGAGTTTTTTCAAAAAAAGCGAAAAACCGAGCAAACTTGAGCTGAAAAGGTCAAGAAAAATGCAAAAAACTATTGACACGATGAAAAAAGGGTGGTATAATGACTCTACCTCTGCGAACAGGGTCTTTTTGTCGTGCGCTCTCAATGCGCCAAAATGAGAAGCCGACAGCCGTTTGCTGAGGGAGGTACGAGCGCCCGAATGCGTTCGGGCAAATATTTTAAGGAGGTGCCGAAAAAATATGGCAAATGATACTCGAGTCAAGGTGACTCTCGTTTGCACCGAGTGTAAGCAGAGAAACTACGACACAAAGAAGAACAAGAAGAACGATCCCGATAGGCTTGAGCTGAAAAAGTACTGCCGCTTCTGCCGCAAGCACACAGCTCACAAGGAATCGAAGTAAACGGAGGCAGCTGATGAAACTCACAACACGTTTGACGGCGATCATCTCGCTCGTCATGCTTCTGATCACGGTTCTTGCCGTTCCTGCGCTGGCAAGCGACACCACTGCCGCTACGACCACCGCTGCGACCACCGGCTCGACTGCATCGGGAAGCTCCTTCTGGCAGCCCTCTGTAATCATTCCGCTGATCATTCTCGTTGTTGTTATCGTTGCATGCGTCATCATTTTCTTCGTTCTGCCCGAAAGACGTGAGAAGACCCTGAAGTTCTTCCGCGGACTTAAGAGCGAGTGCAAGAAGGTATCGTGGTATAGCTGGAAGAACACCTGGAAGGGAAGCCTCGTCGTCGCCGTTATCGCCGTCGCACTTGCGATCACGATCGGACTGCTTGATTTCCTTTTCGGACAGACGATAGCTATTATCCCCGCTATCCGTACGTTGTTCTGATGAGCGACATCAATGAGATGAACGTAGGGCCGAGATGGTATGTGGCGCACACCTATTCGGGCTACGAGAACAAGGTTAAAGACAATCTTGTCAAGATAATCGAGAACCGTGGGCTGGAGCATCTGATCTACGATATCCGCATCCCGGTCGAGACCACCGTTGAACCCGGTGGCGAAGGTGAAGAAGATAAGATCACCGAAAACAAGATATTCCCCGGATACGTCCTCGTAAAGATGACTATGACCGACGAGAGCTGGCATGCCGTTCGAAACATTCGCGGTGTCACGGGCTTCGTTGGACCCGGATCGCGTCCCACTCCGCTGACAGATGCTGAGGTCGAGGCGCTGAATATCGAAGAAAAGAAGGTCAAGGCGGCGTTTGCCGTCGGCGACAACGTCGTGATAAGCGACGGACTGTTCGAGGGTTACACCGGAACGGTCCAGGCTATCTCGGACGACATGAAGACTCTGACGGTTCTCGTCAAGAGAGGTCGACGCGATATGCCGGTCGAGCTTGACGCATCTAAGGTCAAGCACGACAGAACTGTTTGAAGCGGAACAGTAAAAACCGCGTAAGTGGGAGGGAGAAAAATTTTTTGAATTCTCCCGAAAAAACCACATTGGAGGAAAAATTAAAATGGCAAAGAAAGTATTAGGCTACATCAAGCTGCAGCTTCCCGCCGGTAAGGCGACCCCGCAGCCTCCCGTAGGTCCGGCACTCGGACAGTACGGTGTTGCAATTCCCGTATTCACCAAGGAATTCAACGAAAGAACCAAGAACGACATCGGTCTGATCATTCCGGTTGTTATCACCGTATACGCCGACCGTTCGTTCTCCTTCATCACTAAGACTCCCCCCGCAGCCGTTCTGATCAAGAAGGCAGCAGGTATCGAGACTGCATCCGCTGTCCCGAACAAGACCAAGGTTGCAAAGATAACCAAGGAACAGGTCAAGAAGATCGCAGAGACCAAGATGCCCGACCTCAATGCGGCGTCTCTTGAGGCTGCAATGAGCATGATCGCCGGAACTGCCCGCAGCATGGGCGTTACCGTCGAGGAGTAAGGGGGAAACGGTAATGAAGATGGGTAAGAAGTATATTGACAGCGCAAAGCTGATCGAAAAAGGCAAGCTCTACGATCCGGCAGAGGCACTGAACATGGTCTGCCAGACCTCGAAGGCAAAGTTCGATGAGACCATCGAGATCCATCTGCGACTGGGTGTTGACTCGCGTCACGCCGACCAGCAGGTTCGCGGAGCCGTCGTTCTTCCTAACGGAACCGGTAAGAAGGTTCGCGTTCTCGTTTTCGCCAAGGGCGATAAGGTTCAGGAGGCACTTGATGCAGGTGCAGAGTATGCAGGTGGTGCAGAGTACGCCGAGAAGATCCAGAAGGAAAACTGGTTCGAGTTCGACGTTGTTATCGCAACTCCCGATATGATGCCCGTACTCGGACGTCTGGGACGTGTTCTCGGACCGAAGGGACTTATGCCTAACCCCAAGGCAGGAACCGTCACTCCTGACGTTGCCCGTGCCGTAAACGAGGCTAAGGCCGGTAAGATCGAGTACCGTCTCGATAAGACCAACATCATTCACTGCCCGATCGGTAAGGCATCGTTCGGACCCGAGAAGCTCGCCGAGAACTTCAACACTCTCGTTGGCGCAGTTATCAAGGCAAAGCCTGCCGCCGCAAAGGGACAGTATATCAAGAGCTGCGTCATCGCTTCGACGATGGGCCCCGGAATCAAGATCAACCAGGGTAAGCTTTCCTAATTGTAATAAAAAAGACCGAGTCAGTTGACTCGGTCTTTTTTTGTCTCCCTCGCCTCCCGTTTGGCATATAATGTCGTATAACCGGAGAGGGGAGAGAGAAATGAAGCTGAGCCGTTTGTTTGAAAATTGTCTTAATGCACGGTACGTACAGGTCGAGAACGCCGCAAGCTACGCCGTGGAGCGGGTCTGCTCCACTCTTTACATATATTTCGAGGCGTCCAACGGTTGTGTCGACTGGAAAAACAATCTCGATTTCCCCACCAAGCCGTACAAACGTATGGGCGGGGAGGTCTGGTTTGCACACCGCGGCTTTTTACGGGTCTGGAAAACGCTCGAGGGCTACCTTTTGGACTACATAATGGATCGCGGAATAAAAAAGGCGGTCTTGGTCGGGTACTCTCACGGTGCCGCGCTCGCCGCCTTGTGCCACGAGTACGTATGGTTTAACCGCCCCGATCTGCGGGACAGCCTTGAGGGCTACGGCTTTGGTTGTCCGAGGGTGTTCTGGGGGGTGAAAAGACAGGTCTCGCGCGCTCGTTGGGAAAAATTTCTCGTCGTTCGCAATATAGACGACGTCGTGACTCACCTGCCGCCCGCCGCGCTCGGCTTTTCACACGTCGGGGCACTGCTTGAGATAGGGCAGAGGGGAAAGTACGGTATGATAGCGGCGCATCGCCCCGAAAACATACTGACCGAGCTACGTGATTACGAGACCGTGAGGGTCACGGATCTCATTCGTTATTAATAAAATACGCGCTTGAAAGCCGCGCGGTTATGTGGTATAATCATATCAGAAAAAGCAAGGAGGACGAGATGTACGAGCATACACCGAGGATCGACCGCCGCGCCGGGATGGCTTTGTCGCTTTCGATGGCGAGTGTTGGTCTTATCCTTTTTTTACCCTTTGGGATTATCGACTGGCTTGAGGCAACTCTTCGCTGCCTTGGATTTTGGCTTGTGGTGTTTTCCTTTCCCGTGGCCGAGCGGTGGGTCTTGACCTCCTTCAGCTACGCCGTTTCGCGCGACTGCGACTGCGGTGAGCTTGAGCTGACCGTTACCGAGCGTCGACGCGGGCGTTCACGCGTGGTCTGTCGGGTCTGGCTTTCAAGCGTGACGGCGCTTTACCTTCCCGACCAAAAGCCGCGCTTCGGAAGGGAAGTGCGCCGTTTTAACTACTGCCCTGACCTTCGCCGGCGTTGTCATCACCTTGTTTTGGAGGACGAAGGAGTCGCGGTTTTACGCTTTTGTCCCGACGCGGAGCTTGAAAGGTTGTTTTTGTCCTTTATTGACGGCAAAAAAGATTGACAGTTTCGCTCTTTTGAGTTATAATAAAAGGAAGTATATTGCGAAAACGCAACTTCTGTCGTATACGGAGAGAAAATATGTCTAACAGATCCTGGCGAAATGCCGGTCGTATAATAAAATATTGCGCCCTGACCGTCGTTTTTTCGGTTTGCGCCATACTCATCTGGCGTATCGCGTCGTCGGGAGACCCGCAGTCGATGAAGACCATTATGGTCAGCGAGGCGACCTACGAGGCATACGTCGAGGGGGGAGAGCAGCTGCAGATGTTCTATCAGAGTCAGCAGCCCATAACCCGAGGCGAGGACAACTACGGCTTCTTTTCGGTGACTTGGGTCGCGTTTATCCCCGAGGCCGATCAGCTGCAGATCGTTTTTCGCTATAACAACAGTACGCTGCGCAACGTGGCGAAGCTGGTCGGAACAGACCACGTTCACGGTCGCGACGAGGACGTCTTCGACGTCTCGGTCGTCGTTAACACCGACCTGACTCCCGACCGTGAGAGCGACAACGCCTATAATGCCGACGAGTATCCCGAGGCGGTGTCCGAAAAGAGGTATTTTCCCACGCAGGTCGTCAGCGAGCAGAAGAACGTTTACAACTACAGAAAATATATCTTCGAGGGGATATCGATCGACGAGCTTTCGCTTGCCGTCTTCGTTGACATATACTATAACGGAGTGGGGGCTGACGGCGAGACGGTCGTGCCCGACTATAGCGAGGACGCTATGGGTACGCTCTGTATCTACGATTACAAGAGCAAAAACATCAGCCGCGAGCTGACCTCACACGATATATCCGCCCTTGAGGACTGGAAGAAAAAGCATTGAGGGTAAGCCAAAATTCGTTATCCGCCGTGTGCGGAAGGGAGAACAGTCTTATGAACTATAAAAAATGCGCCGTATGCCAAATAAAAAGCGTAATTCGTCAGATCAGCTCGACGGTGGTGCGCGCCTCTCTGTCGCTTCGTGAGTTCGTCGACGAGATACGCGACGACGTTCAGTCGGTGCTTGAGCGCGACCCCGCCGCAAAGAACGGAGTTGAGGTCGTTCTGCTCTATTCGGGCGTCCACGCGCTGGTCGCCTACCGAGTTGCGCACAAGCTCTATCTTTCGCGCCACTACTTCTCGGCGAGAGCCGTCAGCCAGCTTGCCCGCAAGCTGACCGGTATCGAGATACACCCCGGAGCCACTATCGGCAAGAGCCTGTTTATCGACCACGGTATGGGCGTCGTTATCGGTGAGACTGCCGAGATCGG